>CAYYTT010000004.1:0-4331 GCA_964474635.1 uncultured Alphaproteobacteria bacterium
CTAGGGCGTGTCCTGCGCCGGCGAATCGCCTGGGACATCCGTAGGCGGATCGACCTGGATCGTCTCCAGATAGGCGACCAACTGGCCGATTTCCGTGGTGGTGAACTGGAAAACGGGCATCTGGGAGGAAGGGTGACCGACCATAATGCCTTCGGCCAGGGCTTCTTCCAGATGGCCGAGGGGCCACAGGCTCGCCAGGGTGCGAAAGGGCGGGGCTTCGCCGACGGGGCTGGGGCCGTCCGGTCCCACCGCATGGCACCGGGCACACAGGTCCTGGGCCAAAGCGGCGCCGGCGGCGATGGCCTCCGGATCCGCCCGCTCCTGCGCCCGGGCGCCGGGCGCGGCGAATGCCAGCAGCGTCAGCAGGCCGAGGGCTGCGCCGGCGTGGCCCAGGGCCCGGTACGCCGCCAGGCCGCTAACGTGGCGCCTTCGAAAGATGAGCCGGTCCGTCGTCTGCCTGCCATCCGTCGTTTGCCTGCCAAAGGCCGCCTGCCACATGTCCACCTCCCGACTGCGCTTGACGTGAATCCGGGGCGCAGTATGGCGGTATTTCACAACTTAGGGAGCAGATCTAAAGTTCTGTTTTGCGCCATGTTTGCTGGGACTCGGCACGCCTTGAGCACAATCAAGGTCTTATTGCTCTGCGAGACCTGCGTCGTCCCGGCAACACTGGGGCCCCCACATGGGGGGTGCGGGGGTGTGCGAGGTGCCACGGCGGCGGTCTGTCATTGCATCCCGGCAGGTCCTTTGGCGTAAAATGTCCGGATGAGCAGATTTGAGTCTCCCCGCAGGGGGCATATCCGGGCTCGAACTTGGCGGGAGGAGCGCGACGCGATGGCGGCAGGGCACGGCGACTCGAAAGGGCCCGGCGACTTGGAAGGGCCCAGGGGCTCGAAAGGGTGGCCCATGGGCCAGCCCGTCTCCGGTCGCACGGTGGCTGATGGTCGGCGCACGCGGCGGCTGGCGGCTCTGTGCGGGCTCTGGTGCCGCGCCATCGGTCTTTCGGGGCTGGTCTGGGGCGGCGCGGCGTGGGCCCAGGACGCCGACGCGCCCGAGACGGCGGCCGCGCGCGACGCCAACTGGACCGAAGAAGCCGAAGCCTGCTACCAGGCCAGCGCCCGGCCCAGCGAAGGCGTGGTGCTGTGCACCAAGGCCATTGAAGCGGGGGGCCTCAGTCTTGAAAACCTGGCCATCACCTATTCGAACCGTGGCAATTCCTTTTTCGATCTGCGCCGGTTTCAACGGGCCATCGATGATTACGACATTGCCTTGGGCCTCGTGCCGGCTGATCCGGTGACCTTGTCCAATCGCGGCGCGGCGTACACGGATCTGGGCGATTACGCCAACGCCCTGGAAGATCTGAGCCGCGCGGTTGAGCTTGATTCGATCAATCCGACCGCCTGGTCAAACCGCTGCTGGGTGCACATCCTTATGGAGGCTTTCGAGGAGGCGGTCGCCGATTGCGGCAAGGCCATTGAGCTTGCCCCCACCGATCCGGTGGCCCTGTCGAGCCGGGCCTTTGCGTATCTCTCCATGGAGAAAATCCAGGAGGCCCTCGTCGATGCGGACAAGGCCGTCACTTACGGACCGGACCTGTGGGAGGCCTATTTTTACCGCGGTCTGATCCACGACGCCCGGCGCGATAAGTCCAAGGCGCTCGAGGATCTCGCCAAGGCCTTCGAACTGGGCCCGGACGAGCCGCGCGTCGTCAAGGCGATGCACGAGCTGGGCTTTAAAATCCCTGAAGAGGGGGAGGGCTCCGGCGAAGAGGGGCTGGAGCGCGACGGCACGCTGGAATAGCGTGACCTCCAGGCAATGGATTCGGACAGGCCATGGATTGTGGGCCCGCGCGCCTTGTTTCACCGCGCGCCGCCCGTCATACCTGTCGCACAGAACGCCGCGCCGTCAGGGGCTGGCATGACTTTGACGCGTCCGTGCCGGTGGGTCCTGTGCCCGCCGCCATGGGGCGCCCACTGTTCGGTCCTGGAGGCCGGGCATTGGTTTTCCGGGAGAGCCTACCGTGACTGATCCCACGCTGTTCGAGCGCGAGGTCGAAGAGGATCTGCGCCAGGACCGTATCCAGCACCTCTGGCGGACCTATGGTCCGGCGACCCTCGCGGGCGTCGCCATCGCCCTCGCCCTTTCGGCGGGCTATGTCTTTTACGACAATCATCAGCAAAACCGGCGCGCGGAAGCCTCGGCGGCCTTCCTGGCGGCGGTGGACGGGCTTGGCGGCGTGGTCGACCCGGCCTCCATCGCGCGCTTTGAGACCCTGGCGGACGCTCCGGGCGGTTACAGCGCGCTCGCGCGCCTTTATGAGGCAAGCCTGCGGGCCGAAGACGCGGAAGTGGACCGGGCCGTCGCGCTTTATGAAAATGTTGCGTCGGATGGCGCGGTCGATCGGATGTTGCGCGATCTGGCAGCCCTCAAGGCCAGTTATCTCCAGGCGGACCGGGAAGATCCTGAGACCTTCAAGGCCCGCATGCAGGCCCAAAAACGCGATGACAATGTCTGGTTGCCGCTGGTGAAGGAATTGTCCGCCCTGGCCGAGTTGCGGTTGGGCTACCGGGCCGGCGCCCAGGCGGCCTTCGAAGCGCTCAGCAGTGATGCGACGGCGCCGGAAGGTTTGCGCCGGCGCGCCTCGGACCTGGCGGCCTATCTGGCGCCCGCCATTGTTGAAGCCCCCGATGGCGCGGGCCAAGATGCCAACGCTGACGCTGATGGGGCTGGCGCGGGCGAGGACGCGTCAGGCGAGGCAGATGGGCAAACGCCGCCCGCCGCCGTGAACGGCCTTGAGGGCGACAGCCCGCCCCAAACACCGGATGGCGCGGGCGAAGCGCCCGGCGACGACGAGACGAGCGACCAAACCGACGGGAGTGAACCGGACACGCAGGGGCCGTCCGGGGCTGAGGGGGAGACACCATGACATTGCTTTCGGCACACCGCGCTGCACGGACACGGACCGCATGGCGCCTGGGCGGGCACGCCCTGGCGCTCACGGCGGCGTTTGGTCTTGGGGCCTGCGCCCTGTTTGACAGTGTGGCGGGCGGACCGAAAGACGACTCGGCGGAGGACATCGCGCCGCGCAGTCAGCGGGTCTCCATCCTGGAGCTTGAGGCTTCCCTCGAGCCCGATCCGCGTATTGCCGACCTTGCCGTCACGGTGCCTCCGGCCGCCCGCAACGCGGGATGGGAGCAACCCGGCGGCACGGCGCAGAACCATTTTTCCCACCTTCAATTGGGCGATGGGACCGCCGGCGCCGAAGACAAGCTGGAAACCGTGTGGAGCACCCGGGCCGGTCGCGGCGCCAGCAATGATGCCCCCCTGACCGCACCGCCGATCATCGCCGACGGCCGGATCTTCGTTCTGGACTCGCGGGTCACGGTGCGCGGCTTTGACCGCAACACCGGCGACCGCCTCTGGGAACGCGATCTGACGCCTGAGGGGGAGAAATCGCGGGTCGGCTTCGGCGGCGGTGTCGCCTTCGGTGCGGGCCGGGTTTATGTGGTCACGGGCTTTGGGCAGATCGTCGGGCTCGACCCGGCCACGGGCGAATCCTTCTGGGAGCGACGCATTCCCGTGCCGATCCATTCCGCCCCGACCTTCAGCGACGGGCGCCTGTTCGTGACGGCCACGGACAATCAGCTCTATGCCTATGATGCCGCGACCGGCAAAAGCGTGTGGAGCGAGCGGGCCCTGGCGGAAGGCGCGGGCATCCTGTCGGCCGTCAGTCCGGCCGTGGGCAATGGCCTTGTGATCGCACCGTTCAGTTCGGGCGAGATCATCGCCTACCGGTTCCAGAACGGCCGGGAAATCTGGGCTGACAGTCTGGTGCGCACCCGGAAGGCGACCGCCATGGCGGGCATCAACGATATCGCGGCGCGCCCGGTGATCGATGAGGGGCGCCTCTATGCGGTCAGTCATTCCGGGCGCATGGTCTCGATCGATCTGCGCACCGGTGAGCGGGTTTGGGACAAGAATGTCGCGGGCATCCGCACACCCTGGGTGGCCGGTGAGTTCATCTTCATGGTGACGGTTGAGGCGGAGCTGCTGTGCATCTCCACCCGCGATGGCCGGATCCGCTGGCTGACCAAGCTGAAGCGCTATGAGGACGTCGAGGACCGGAAGGGCGCCATTGCCTGGCTCGGGCCGGTGCTGCTCAGCGGGCGTCTCCTGATGGTGAATTCCTTGGGCGAAATGGCCTTCATCTCGCCGCAGACCGGCCAGGTGCTTACCGCCTTCAAGGGCCCCGGTGAAATGTTCATCCCGCCGGTGGTCGCCGACGGAACGGTCTTCCTGCTGACCAATGACGGCAAACTCCATGCCATGGA
>CAYYTT010000004.1:4431-26433 GCA_964474635.1 uncultured Alphaproteobacteria bacterium
TCGCCGACGGAACGGTCTTCCTGCTGACCAATGACGGCAAACTCCATGCCATGGAATGATGGGTCCTGGCGCGCGGGCAAGGCCCTTTGGGCCTACCGCGCTGAAGTCCGCGGCTGCGGCCCGGCGCTGTTGTGCCGCCCTCGCGGTGTGTGAGCGCGGAAAAAGGACCGAGGCGGCGCGCCGGGCTTAGGACAGTCTGGAGGCTGATCCGGGTTTCTCGCCCGTTGCTTTGAGAGCCGAGGGGTACGGGAACGGCTGGCGTGGGGGCGCCTTTAGGAAGTGTCATGACGCCGCGCATCGCCATCATTGGCCGCCCGAATGTGGGCAAATCCACGCTGTTCAACCGGCTGGCGGGCAAGAAGCTCGCCATCGTCGATGACCGCCCGGGCGTGACCCGGGACCGGCGCGAGTCCGAAGCCCGGCTCGGCGCGTTGAAATTTCTCGCCATCGACACGGCCGGACTTGAGGATGCAAAGGGCTCAAGCCTTGAGGCGCGCATGCGCGCCCAGACCGAGGCGGCCATCGCGGACGCGGATCTGGCGCTCTTCATGATCGACGCCCGCGCGGGCGTGACGCCCCTTGACCGTCATTTCGCGGATCTTTTGCGCCGTGTGCGCGCGCCCGTCATCCTGGTCGCCAACAAATGCGAGGGCAGCGCCTCCGACGCGGGCCTGTACGATGCTTTCGCGCTCGGGCTCGGTGAGCCGGTGGCCGTCTCGGCCGAACATGGCGAGGGCATGGGCGATTTGTTTACCGCCATGACCGACGGTCTAAAGGGCTGGCGCGAGGCCATGGAGCGGGAGGCCGCCGAGGTTGCCGGCCATGATCGCGATGGTGATGTTCTTGAAGCGGGCGAACTGGAGGACGGGGAACCGGTTGCGCTGGGCCCGAACCGCCCCTTGCGCATTGCTGTATGCGGAAGACCCAATGTGGGCAAATCCACGCTGATCAACACCATGGTTGGGGAGGATCGTCTTCTGACGGGGCCCGAGGCCGGCATCACACGCGATGCCATCGCGGTGCCCTGGTCCTGGGACGGACGTCCCTTGCGTATGTTCGACACCGCCGGCATGCGTCGGCGCGCGCGCATCACGGGGAAGGTGGAAAAACTCTCCGTCGACGATACATTACGCGCCATTCGCTTCGCCGAGGTCGTCATTCTGCTGATCGATGCCCAAACGCCCTTCGAGAAACAGGACCTGACCATTGCCGATCTGATCGTGCGCGAAGGCCGGGCCCTGGTCGTGGGCTTCAACAAATGGGACACGGTTGAAAATCGCCAGGAGGCCCTGCGCGAGGCGACCGAAACCCTGGACCGGATGCTGCCCCAGGTGCGCGGCGTGCCCCTCGTCACCCTGTCGGGTGAGCAAGGGCAGGGCATTGATCGGCTCATGGCCACGGCGTTCGATGTCTATGACGTCTGGAACCGGCGCATTCCCACCGCCCAGCTCAACCAGTGGCTTGAAAGCGCGGTGGAGCGCCATCCGCCGCCCGCCGTGGCGGGACGGCGTGTGCGCATTCGCTACATGACCCAGGTGAAGACGCGCCCCCCAAGCTTTGCCGCATTCACATCCCGTCCCGATGAATTGCCCGAAGCCTACAGCCGCTACCTTGTGAACGGGATCCGGGAGGCCTTCGATCTGCCGGGCGTGCCGGTCCGGCTGTTCTGGCGCAAACGCGACAATCCCTTCGCGAAATCGAAGTAAACTGGCCTTCGACGCATGGCGCGCCGCCGCTGCGAGGCAAATTGGGCCGGCTCTTTTGGTTGATCCGTTGGCCGCGGCACGGGCCAATCATGGTCCATGGCAGACCGGCCAGCCCAGTGCGACGGGCCCAGCGCGACGGGCCCAGTGCGGCGGGCCTTGGGCGGCGGGGCGGGCCTTGGGCGGACGGCCCAGAGACGTCCAGGGAGCGCATGAGCGACACGACATGGCGCGGCGCGGTGAAGACCCGGCGTGCTTCGGACTATTCGCCCGCCGCTTAAGGCGCGCGAGGGATGAGCGGGCGCCGGCGGGTAAGCGGCCGAGGCACGAGGTATCGGCGATGGTGGATAAATCTGTGGGCGGAGAAGCCCTCCGAGGGCTCGAGGCGGGGGATGTCGCCCGCCGGTATCAGGGCATCTTGCGCATGATCGCGCCGGGCGGCTGGCTGCGTCCGCCCTCGCACATGCAGCGCTCGGTGGCCCTGATCGCGACCGCCATGCCGGGTGACAGTGCCCTTGTGGCCGAAAACATTCTTAGCGCCGCCGAGATCTTTGCGAAAAGGCTTCCCTTTTGGGCGGGCCTGCGCGGTGACATCCGGTTTTGCATCGGTGCCCTGATCACCGCCTATGATGCGGACGCTGAGGATGTGGTCGCCCTGCGTGCCGATGTGCGCCGGACCTACAAGGCCATGCGGGCCGGCTATGTGGAGCCTTACACATTCATGGCCGCGCTGATCCAGGCCGGCAGTGCCGAGCGTCGCGGGGCCGACCCGTTTCGGCCGGCCGAGAGCGCCCTGACCCGGCTCCACGCCACCACAAGGATTCTGCGCCAGCGCCATTGGTTCAGTTACTACCATGACGTCGTACCGCTCGTGGCCGTGCAGACCGAGGCGCTGGGCGCCGCCCCGATCCTGGCCGACCGCGTGAGCCGGTCCGCGCAGCAGCTGCGCGACGCGGGCTTTCGGTCCTATGCGGATCGATTGCGCGCGGCCCTGATCTTGACGGCCGTCGGGCAGGATGTGAGCGCGCTCATTCGACTGATGGAAGACTGGCGTCAGGCGCTCAAGAGCCAGCCGGTGCCGCACCGGCGCATTGGTGTCGTCGATCTGGCCCTGCTGACGGTCGGGTGGGGACGGGCGGATCGGGATGGGCTTGATGAGCTCGCCCGTCTGCACGGCGCCTTGCGCCATGGCCGGCCCAAGGCCGACCCCTCAACCGCGATTACCTACGCCGCCGCGCTTCTTGCGCGGATGGGCGCATCCCGGAGCAGTACAGATCGGGGTGCGGCCTCCGGAGCCGTCCGACCCCAAACCGGTTTTCCCGTCATGGCCCTGCTCAATGCCCATGCGGCCAGCGCGGCGGCGGCGGAAGAAAGCGATGCGAGTGAGGAAGAAGAGACTTAGGGCATTTTCCGATTCAGTTGGGTCACGACCACAGGCCGTGACCACGGCCCGGCGCCCCATACAGGCCCTTTTGGGCCGCCCTCGCGGAGCGCCCCAAAAAGGGCCGATATGGCGCGCGCGAGCAAAACAAAACAAGAGCCGGGTCCGTTTGAACGCAAACGGCTTGTCTTATGACTTTTCCCTGTGATCAGGCACAAGAGAGCCGCTGCGGATACGGGCCAACGCACCGCACAGCGGCGGGGGACGGATCGGGAAACGGCTGACCTGCAAGGGTCGAGCTAGTGGATCGACCCAGACATTTGAAGCCCGACAGGTCGAGGTGAGGCAATGGATAAGCCCTTCAAATGTCTGGATAAGTTGATCCATCAACAAAAAACCTAGTGGTTCGAAACGTCAGATTCGAACCACTAGGGTGTGATCGCCCCCGTCTTTTCCTGAAGGCCTGAACGGATACCCGGGCGCAATGGCCCGCATACGGCCAATAAGATCGCTTTTGCTCCGGAACGGCCCTTAAGGCGGATCCCGCCTTAAGGCTCTCCCCGCTTCGCAAAACCGAAAACAACGCTTGATCACAACGGATACTGTACAGGCGCGGTGCGCTGGGCTTATGGCAGCGGGCGAGAAATCCAGATCAGTCTGTGTCCAGCTTGCCGCTGTTATGGATTTTTGTTGCGCTCATGCAGCCCCACTGGACCTTTTGGGGCGCTCCGTGAGCGCGGCGCAACGGCGCCGGGCGCTATGGCTCTGGCGTCTCCGGGGCTGTCTTGTCTTCTTTTGGCGCATCCTGGGGTCCGCCAGGCGGATTGTTCTCAAGCTCTTCCGCGGGCAGAACAGAGCCGATCCGCGCCACCCGTGCGCCGGCCACGGTCACGAAGCCGTTGCCGAGTTCGAGGGGCAGGACGAGCGCATTCTCGGCCTTGCCCGCCTGGCCCCGGTCTTGATCACGCCCGTCTTGATCACGCCCGTCTTGATCACGCCGGTCTTCATTACGCCTGTTTTCATGACCCGTGGCTCCATCACCCGCGCCGCCATGACCGGTGCCCGTCTCGGCCCCAAGCGATGTGAGCGCCGAGCCGGCCAAAGTCGCCATGGCATGGTCGAGGAGCCCGCCCTGGGCGAGCCCATCTACGGCCTCGGCCAGGTTGGTGACGGTGACGTCCAGCGATCCTTGCGGCCGGCCGCGCCGGTCCAGGGTCATGGTGCCCGTCGCATCAAGCCGGACGGGGCTCCAATCCACCTCAAGACCGTCCACATGGACCGTGCCGCTGTTGGCGCGCCAGGCACGGAAGCTGTCCCGGCTCAAGAGGCCCTGGCGGCGCAGCATCTGGTCGGGAAGGCCGGTGAGGATGAGCCGGGCCTCGGCGCGCGCGATGGTCTCGCCCAGGGCGGGCAGGACTGTACCGCTCCAGGCGATCCGATCGGAGCGCAGGATAAGACGCCGCGACACTCCGGACGGGGCCGACGGACCGTCTGTGCCCGCACCGTCGATGGTGTGCAGCTGAAGGCGGGCCGCTTCAAAAGGCATGCGGCGCGGCGTTTCAAGCGTGCGGTCCGGTCCGCGCAAAAGGCGCTCCCGGTGCCCCGTGAGGTTCTGGATGTCGACGGCGATGCGTGCCAGCGCATCGCCGGTCCACACCAGGCTGGCCCGCGCCGATCCCGGCACGCCTTCGGTCCGCACAATACGCGTGCCCCGCGCGGTGTCTTCCTCGCGGGTCAGCGAGACGAGGCCATCAAGTTCTAAAATGACGTGGCTTGACTGGAGCGGCAGGGCATGGATGCGCAGGGTCTGCGCTTGCCAGGCCCAGCGGCGCCGGTCCTGCTGGCCGGCAACGCGCAGGTCCTCCACCGTCAGGTTTAACCGGTAGGGAAAACCGGTGACCCTGCTGCGGCCGGTGCCGACCTCAAGACCCTCGGCCCGGCGCGCTTCCACCCAAGAGCCGAAACGCCCCTCGAGCCGATCCGCCGTGGCGAACCAGATCCAGCTATAGGCGCCCAGCGCGAGGGCAATGAAACCGACCGGCAGGATCAGACGCATGATCTCCCCTCAAACAGAAATGCCGTTCCGCCGGGCGAGCCCATGCGCGCGGGCGCGGCCCCGACCATTCCATAATCACCACCGCGCGGCCCCGCTCAACTGCATTTCGAAAAGCCGCAGTTCTGGCACGTGTCACAGCCTTCCTGGCGGATCAGCGCCCGCTGGCCACAACGCGGACAACTGGCGCCGGCCGGACCCGCGCTCCGCACCCGGTCAGACCCGAGCGCGCTGGCCAGGTCTGGGCCCGGGCCCGGGGCGGGGAAGGCGGCATCGGGCGCCAGCCAGTCGATGGCGCGCAAGTGTTCCCCGATGACATCGCCGATCGCGGCCAGGAGCGAGGGCACATAGCGCCCGCCCATCCACTGGCCGCCCCGGGGATCGAAGACCGCGCGTAGTTCCTCGACCACGAAACCCACATCCCCGCCGCGCCGGAACACGGCACTGATCATCCGTGTCAGGGCCACGGTCCAGGCGAAATGCTCCATGTTCTTTGAGTTGATGAAAATCTCAAAGGGCTGGCGCCGCCCCTCCCGCACGATATCGTTCAGGGTGATGTAGATCGCGTGATCGTTTTCGGGCCAGCGGATTTTGTACGTGCTGCCCTCAAGCACGCCGGGCCGCTCCATGGGCGGCGCCAGCGCGGTCAACGCCAAAGCGCCCTCCTGGGACAGTGCACCCTCCTGCGACAGCGGGGCCTCCCGGCAAAGCGCGCCCTCAAGGGATGGTCCGTCGTCATCGGCGCGGGGCCCCGTGTCCCTGCCGGCATTGTCGTCATCGCCCCCCGGCAGGGCGAGAACCGATCCGGTGATCTCGTTGGGCCGATAGGTCGTGCAACCCTTGCAGCCGGCGGCATAGGCCTCGGCATAGACCGATTTGAAGCTTTCGAAATCGATATCCGCAGGCACATTGATGGTCTTTGAAATGGCGCTGTCGATCATGGTCTGCGCGGCGGCCTGGATGGCCACATGGGCGGACGGGTCTATCGTTTGAGCGCTGACGAAATAGTCCGGAAGCGGTTCCTCTTCGCCGAACCGGTCGCGGAACAGCCTGTAGGCATAATCCTCAACCGGCGATGTCGTGCGGCTGCCATCGGGATTGAGGATCGTGCGCTCATAGCGGAAACTGAACACAGGTTCGATGCCGCTCGAGACATTCTCGGCAAAGAGGGAAATGGTGCCCGTCGGCGCAATGGACGTCACGAGCGCATTGCGGATGCCATGGGTGCCGATCGCCTCGCGGATATCCTCCGGCAAGCCCATCACCGTCTCGCCGGCAAGATAGGGTTCGCGCTCAAAGAGGGGGAAGGGGCCACGCTCACGGGCCAGGGCAACACTGGCGCGGTAGGCGGCATCGCGCAGGCGCTCAAGCCACAGGCCCGTCAGACGGACCGCCTCGGCGCTGTCATAGCGCACGCGGCACTGGATGAGGGCGTCGGCAAGTCCGGTAATGCCAAGCCCGATACGCCGTTTGGCGCGGGCCTCATGGGCCTGGGCCTCCAGGGGGTAGCGTGAGATATCGACCACATTGTCCATCATGCGCACGGCCGTGGGCACCAGGCGGTCGAGCGCCTCCAGGTCAAGCCGCGCCTCATGCGTGAACGGATCGGTCACCAGCCGCGCCAGATTGATGGAGCCGAGCAGACACGCGCCGTAGGGTGGCAGGGGTTGTTCCCCGCACGGATTGGTCGCGCTGATGGTTTCGCAATAGTGCAGGTTGTTTCGCTGGTTGATCCGGTCGATGAAGATCACGCCGGGCTCGGCAAAGGCATAGGTCGCCCGCATGATCCGGTCCCACAGATCGCGCGCGCGAAGGGTCCGATGGACTGTGCCGTCAAACCGTAAGGCCCAGTCCCCGTCTTGGGCGACCGCCTCCATGAAGGCGTCGCTGACGAGGACGGACAGATTGAACATGCGCAGACGCTCCGGATCCGCCTTAGCGTCAATAAAGGCCTCGATGTCCGGGTGATCGCAGGCCAGCGTCGCCATCATGGCGCCGCGCCGGGCACCGGCGGACATGATGGTCCGGCACATGGCATCCCAAACATTCATGAAGGACAGGGGGCCGGAGGCATCGGCCGCCACACCCGCCACCGGCGCGCCGCGCGGGCGCAAACTGGAAAAGTCATAGCCAATACCGCCGCCCTGCTGGAGGGTCAGCGCGGCCTCGCGCAAGTGATCGAAAATCCCGCCCATGTCGTCGGGAATGCGGCCCATCACAAAGCAGTTGAACAGGGTGACCCGGCGCCCCGTGCCCGCGCCGGCCAGGATGCGCCCGGCCGGCAGGAACCGGTAATCGCGCATGGCCTCTTGAAAGCGCGCGGCCCAGGCAGCCCGGTCAGGCCCAGCTTCGACCTCGGCGAGGGCCCCGGCCACCCGGGACCAAGTGTCCTCGACCCGGGTCTCCGCGCCGCCGGCCTCGTCGGTCGTTTTCACACGATATTTCATGTCCCAGATTTCCTGGGAAATCGGCATGCGGGTCATGGCGGCTCCAGATGTCGCGCCCCAAGAACGGGGCCACGGTGCGGGACGGCTCCCCGTTGTAGGACACCAAGCGTAAAGGGTGGTTCAGGATTTTGGTCTTTGCATGGACCCTGGGCATGGACCCCAGGCATGATCTCCGGCACGTTGGCTACACCTAAGCCTGGCCGAAGGATTGTGAACACTGCCGTCTTTGTGTTCCTAATTTGTTCTTGTCCCGCCAGTCTGTCAAGCCAGCCCTGTCAACAAAACCATTCGGAACGCACGCCGTTGTGGACAAAAGAGTGGGAAATGGGGATGAGTTGCTCGCGCTTATCCCCGTCTTTCAGACGTTGCCAACAGCCCGACCGTTCATCCACAGAATCCTGTGAGATTTTTGGGGATGGCGGCGCGTCTTTCCCCATGTCGCACAGACTTATCCACGGCCCCATTTGCGCGGGCGCTCATTGCCTGACCGTTTGAGATTTGCCGAACCCAGGGGCAGGTCAGCCGGCGGGAGGGTCCAACGCCAGGCTGGCCGAGCGGGTCTCGATGCGTTGCTGAAGGGCGGCCATGAAGCGTGCCCGGTCGAGCCCTGGGGGAATGGGCTCCAGGACCTCCAAAGTGATGGTCCCCGGCTTGAAGCCGTAGCCGCGCGAAGGCCAACACAGGCCCGAGTTAAGCGCCACCGGCACGCAAGGGATATCGAGCGCCCGGTAAAGGGCGGCCACGCCCGGTTTGTAGGGCAGTTGGCTGCCTGGCTCTGAGCGGCTGCCTTCGGGGAAAATGACGACGGAGCGGTTCTGCGCAAGGGCGCTGCGCGCGTCCCGGATAAGGGCCTTAAGCGCAGAGGCACCGCCCTCCCGGTCGATGCCGATCATGCCAAGTTTCAGGCCCCACCAGCCGTAAAGGGGCACCTTGAAGAGTTCGCGTTTGAGCACCACGGCCGGCCAGGGCAGCACATTGAAGACCATCATGGTGTCCCACATGGCCTGGTGCTTGGCGGCCAACAGCACCGGACCCTCCGGCAACCGGTCCAGTCCGACAAAGCGCGCCCGGACGCCGATGATGCGCCGAAAGCCCCAATGCACCCCGTTGATCCAGAGGCGCGCCGGGACTTTCGCCGCCCCGCCGGGCATCACCAAGGTGGGCAACCCGATCAGCCCGACAACAACTGTCACGCCGATCAGCCATGCCATGAATGCGGCCGGGCGAAAGGCCATGGGGCTCTCCGATTTTGGGGGCAGGCCGGCGCACAGGCGGTGCGGACACGCGCGCGATCAGCGGCCGGGCAGCAGGTAGCTCGCAATGAATTTCATGTATTCGCCGACGAGGAGGCGCCCGGCAATCGTCCAGTCCCACTTCGCCGTCGGACTGAAGCCCTCGGGAAAGACCGGATGGGCGATAAGCGTCACCTCGGGCAGAACGCGGCGCAGCTCCAGCAGCGTGCGCGGCATGTGGTAGTTCGAGGTCACCACAATCAGCGATGAAAAACCGTGACTGTTCACCCAGCGGCGGGTCTCAATGGCGTTGCCGCGCGTGTCGAGCGCAACCCGGTCAAGATCCACGCAGCAGGCAATCTCATCGCCCCGTCCGCCGCCATACTGGGTCAGGAGCGCATCGCGGCTTGTTTCGGGGAACACGCCGGTGATCAGCAGGCGCGTGCCGCGGTCTTCCGACAGGAGGCGCATGCCCTCGGACACGCGTAGACGTCCGCCGGTCAGAACCACCACGGCATCGGCGCGGGTCGCCGCGTTGTTGGGCTCCCGGGGCACACTGGCGGCAAAGGCCACAAAGCCAACGCCCCAGACAAGCGCAAGGAGCCCCAGCACTGTCATCGTGAGGCGCACAGGGTGGAAACGCCGGCGCCGGAACAGCCGGCGCGGGGTGCCGCCCAACCCGGGCGTGAGCAGCCCCGGTCGTTGGGATAAGCGGCGCGAACGCCCCGAAAACAGCCGTCTGACCACGGTCAGCCTCTCCAAACACGTCGGTCGTCGAGAAACATTACCCAGAACATTACAATACCCGACCAACGACCGATAGGGCCGTCAACCGCGCCGTGAGCATGGCCACAAGCGCACTGAGCAGCGGCACCAGCAGCAATGCCAGATACGCATCAAAGCCCAGTGTAAGGCCGGGAATGAAATACTCGGTTCCCGATCCCGCGAGCCGCCCGGCGGTCCACAAGGTCATCGCCGCGAACAGGGCCCCGGTGAGACCGGACAACAGCCCGAGCCGGACAAAGTGCTTTTGGAACTCTCCGGCAATGAAGCTGTCCTTGGCGCCGATCAAGTGCAAGACCTCGACGATCTGCTTGTTGGCGGCCATGGCCGCGCGGGTGGCGAAGGCGACAATGGCGACGGCCGCAAAGACGATGAGGCTGAGCGCCGCCATGGAGACGGCCTGCAGTGATGAGGAAAAGCCCAGAAGCTTTGATTTCCAGCGCGAATGGTCGTTCAGCGAGGCCCCCGGCACGTCCCGGGCCAGCCGCTCGCTCAGGCCCGTTAAGTCCGGGGCGCGTGCCGGGTCAAGGCGCACGGTCACGATTTGCGGGATCTGCAGATCGGCCGGCAGATTGCCGCGGCCAATGTAAGGCTCCACCAGCGCCGCCGCCTCTTGCGCGCTCAAGGGCGCGATGTCGTAAAGGCCTTCCGTGCCCTGCAGAATTTCAAGGACGAGGGACATCTGAAGCGCCGGGTCCGCCGCATCATTGGGTTTGATCTGGATGGTGACGGCACCGGACAAGTCGCTCGCATAGGTGCTGGCGGTCTGGCGCACCGAGAGGGTGAGGCCGAGGGCAAGGCTTGCCAGGAAACACATGATGGCGATGACGGCATACAGGGACCGCCCGCCCGTGCTGGAGGAGGGAATGACCGTCTTCGAGGGGCGCAGCAGGGCGCCGAGCCGTCCCGAGGTGCTGGGCCGAATGTCGTCCAGATAGTCACTCGCCATCATCGCCGCCTCCCTTGCGGTCTGAACGCATCGAATGGGCGCGACCAGTCCGGATCGTCTGGTCTTGGTTGATTGGACCGGTGTTCATTGGACTGGGGTTCACTCGGCCCGGAACCATAGGGGCGAGAATCATGGGGGCGCAGATCCTTGGGATCGCGCTCACCGGGTCTCAGATCACTGGACCTCAGATCATTGGGGTTCAGATCCTCAAGAAAGGGGTCATCGGAAAGGGTATTGAAGGGTGGATCCGTGTGCAGCCCCTGCGAGGCGCCGCGCAGGCGTCGGCCGCTCCAGTCCGCGCCGCCCCAATTGGCATCGTCCTCAGGCTCAAGCGTTCCGAGACCGGAAAAACCACGCGGTGCTGCGATGGGGCGCGAGGAGGAGGCAAGCTGCGTAAGGCGCCCCGCCTCGATGTGCAGGTTGGGGCCGCCCACTTCTTCCACAAGCATGGTGTCGTGGGTGGCGACCAAAACCGTCGTCCCAAGCTCGTTCAGCTCCAAGAATAAATGCAACAGGCGCCGGCCCATGGCCGGGTCCACGTTGCCCGTGGGCTCATCGGCGAGGATCAGATCGGGCTTGGCGACAACGGCACGCGCGATGGCAACGCGCTGTTTTTCGCCCCCCGACAGGGTTGGCGGGCGTGCCTCGATGCGGTCTTTCAAACCCACCCAGATCAGCAACTCCCGCACATCATCTTCATATTCCTGGGGCGGAATATTTGCGATGCGCAGCGGCAGGGCCACATTCTCGAACGCAGTCAGGTGCTCAAGCAACCGGAACTCTTGGAAAATCACTCCGATCCGACGGCGCATGAGCGGCATGTCCTTGCGCGGCAGGCTCGCAAGATCGTGTCCGAACATGCTGATCATGCCGCGCGAGGGGCGATGGGCCAGATACATCAATTTGAGCAGGGAGGTTTTGCCCGCCCCGGAGGCGCCAGTGAGAATGTGAAAGGTGCCCGGCTGCAGGTCAAAGGTGACGTCACGCAACACTTCCGGCCCCAGCCCGTAGCGCATTCCCACATTTTCAAAACGAATCACGGCAGCCTCACGGGACGTTGATGGGGAAAACCGGTCGCCGGGACCCGGCGCGAGGGGAGTGATGGAGAATGGTGCGGACCCTCGGAAAGTCGAACGGGATTCCTTGGCCGAATACCGCAAAAGACGTAAAGTTCAAAGCAGGGTCGGTACGCCATTGGTAAGGTCAGATTCGGGCAGGGGATATTCGGGGGACTATGCGAACGGGGGCGAGAAGATCGCGCTTCGGGCGGAAACAGCCGGCCTGGGCGTGTCCCACGGCATCAGACTTATCGAAGATCGCCTGGTGCGACCGCTGCGGCCTGACAGTCGGCGCCTTGGTTCGCCGCAGCGCGGCGCGGTTGCATGACGGCCTGCCAAATGCGCGCAAGCCGGGCCAATGCGCGCGGGTGGAACGGTGGTTTCGCGAACGCCGTGTTGATTTTTGCGGCGTGTGATCTTTCGGGAACGCTTTGAGGTTCTCGTGCGAGGAGGCGGTCTGAGGGGCCGGGTCGTGGGACACTCTCGCGGCGCGGGGGATGTCCGGAAGGCGCGCGGCCAGAAAGTGGTTGGCCAGAAAGCGGTTGGCCGAAAAGCGGGTGAATTGTCCGGAGCCGGTGCAGTCCACGGGCGGCGAAACGGAACGGGGCTGAGTGAATTTGGGGCGCGGACGCGTGATTGAGAAAGCAGGACATCGATGATCCTCACATGCCCGGCATGTTCGACACGCTATTTGACGGATGACACGAGTTTTCATCCGCCGGGCCGAACTGTGCGCTGTGCCAAATGTGGGCAGTCCTGGTTCCACGAGGTGGCGCCCAAAGCACAGCCCGCCGCACCTCCGGCGGTGATGCCGCAAAAATCCCTGGCGCCCCATGCCGCAAGTCTTGCGGCCTCGTCCAGTGTGATGCCCATGCCGATGGGCGGGCCGTCGCCTGTCTATCGCGCGCCTCGGCCCATGACGCCGGAGGCGGTGATGCCGCCCCGGCGCACGGCAACCCCCTGGGCGCCCGTCCTTGTGATCGCCCTTCTGGCCCTGTGTGGCTCGCTGGCGGCCGGTTATCAGTATCGCGCCGATCTCACGAAAGTGTTCCCCATGCTCGGCGGGCTGTTCGAGGCGGCCGGCGTGCCCGTGCCCAACTCCCCGCTCATGTTTCGCAAAGTGGAATCGGCGTGGGTCGAGACGACGAATGGGCAGCAGCTGAAAATCTGGGGGGAGGTGGTCAACCTCACCACGGTGGACCGCGCCGTCCCGATGATCCGCTTTGGTATTCTCGATGCGGACGATGTGGAGATTTACGCCCGGGTGATCGCGCCCCGGCAGAGGCGGCTCGCGCCCGGCGCGTCCAATGATTTCGAAGCGTTTCTCGATGCGCCGCCCACCGGTCCGTTCAAACTGACGGTTGAATTCGTGGATGGCGGAGGCGGCAAATGAGTGCGCCGCCGGCCGTTTTCCTCAAAGGCGGAGGCTCAGGCGCCGGCGATGGGCGTCCGGAGGTCCTGGTTTCGGCGGGCCAGATCGCGGCGCGGCTCGATGACCTTGCCGAGGAGATTGCGGCGCACCCGGCCCTTGTGGGCCAGCGCTCCGAACCACGGCCTGGTGCCGGGCGGGGAGGCAATGGGCGTGAGGGCGATGGACCCCTGGCCCTGTGCGCCCTGCGCGGAGCGTTCATTTTCGCCGCCGATATCCTGCGTGCGCTGTCGCACCACGGCGTCGATCCGGAGGTCAGCTTCCTGAGGATCGCCAGCTATGGCGATGCCACCAGCCCCCAGCACGAACCGCGCCTCATTCAGGATCTGGACTGCGATGTCTCCGGGCGCACGGTGCTGATCATTGACGACATTCTGGATACGGGCGAGACACTGACCTTTCTGCACCGTCTGCTTAAGGAGCGCGGCGCCGCCCAAATCGTCAGTGTGGTGCTCCTCGACAAGGCCGCCCGGCGGCGCATGCCCGTGGAGGCGGATTTTGTGGGCTTTCAGTGCCCCAATGTGTTCGTGGTCGGTTACGGCATGGACGCGGGCGAGCGCTATCGCAACCTGCCCTATGTGGGCGTGCTCGAGACCACGGGCTGAAATCGTTTCTCAAACGTCCAGATCCGGAGCATGGGCGACTGCGCGTTCGCCGCGCACGCAGCGTGTAGCAGCGGGCGGGACTTCGAGATCACCCTGTGTCCGGCTTGCCGACGCACTGGTTTTGGTGCGCTCAAGCGCTCCCCCCGGACCTTTGGGAGCGCTCCGCGCGGGGGGGAGGCGCAAAGACGCCGGGCCGCGGCCTTCAGTGCGGTGCCAGATCATTGCCCGGCACTCCCATCATCTTGGGTGGACCTCGCCGGTTCAGTCGAACAGGCTTGAAACGGACTCTTCCTTGGCGATACGCCGGATGGCCTCGCCCATCAGGGGGGCGATGCTCAAGACACGGATATTGTTCGTTTCGGCAATGGCCGGCTGGGGCGCAATGGAATCGGTGACAACGAGTTCGGAGAGTTCCGAATTGCGCACGCGCTCAACGGCCTTGCCGGACAAAACGCCGTGGGAGACATAGGCGTAGACATCCCGCGCGCCGTTTTCCTTCAGGGCCGCGGCGGCATTGCACAGTGTCCCGGCGGAGTCCGCGATGTCGTCAACAATGATGCAGGTGCGATCGCGCACATCGCCGATGATGTTCATCACCTCTGAGACGCCGGCCTTTTGCCGGCGCTTGTCCACAATGGCAAGATCGGCGCCGAGCCGGCTGCCCAGCGCCCGGGCCCGGACCACGCCGCCCACATCCGGCGAGACGATTATCAAATCATCCCGGTTCAAATGCTCCTTGATGTCCCGCTCAAAAACCGGTGCGGCGAAAAGGTTGTCGGTGGGAATATCGAAAAAGCCCTGGATCTGACCGGCGTGAAGATCGAGCGTCAGCACACGGTCGGCGCCGGCCTTGGTGATCAGGTTCGCAACCAACTTGGCCGAAATAGGCGTACGCGGGCCGGGCTTGCGGTCCTGACGGGCATAGCCGAAATAGGGGATCACGGCCGTGATGCGCTGCGCCGAGGCCCGTGAGAGGGCATCGATGCAGATCAGCAGTTCCATGACGTTTTCGTTGGCGGGACAGGAGGTCGGCTGGATCAGAAAAACGTCACGTCCACGGACATTCTCCATGATCTCCACAAAGATTTCCCCGTCGGCGAACCGTTTTACTTCCGCCTTCGTCAGCGGCAAATTCAAATAGGTCCCGATGTCCTGGGCGAGCCCAGGATTGCTGTTGCCTGCCAGAAGTTTCATGCTGCGTTCCTCTGCCGTCCGGCGAATGCGTCCAGAGGCGCGCGGCGGTGCCACCCGGTGCATGCAGGACAGTGCTGCCAAGACGAGCCACGGGATCTTGCGCCCCGAATCACGCGCTTGCAGCACGACATGTCTGTTTCATGAAACTTTTGTGTTGCGCGGCAACAAAGGTCAAGCCGCAATTCGCGAATTTGGGGTATCAATGCGTTCTTGCAACTATTTGCAGGCGCGCTTTTCTTCGCCGCCTCCCGGCAATCATGGCATAACGGCGCAAAGGGACCGGCGGGCTTGCACTGCGGGTAGGCGCGCGCGGCGCCGCGTGTGGGCGCGGGGTAAGAGAGGAAAGGTGCGGTGATGGCGGTGGCGGATAGGCTGGCCCAGGGCCTCGTCTGGGCGGCATGGCACTCGATCCTGGGGCGTGGGAAAATGAGAAGCGGTGTTCTGTCGCTCCTGACCAAGGGGCTTGGGCGCCGGCACCTGGATACCCGGATCTGGGGCGCGCCCCTGCGGCTGCACCTCGACAACACCTGCGAGGCAAAATTCCTGTTGGCGCCAAGCCGATACAACCGGGACGAATTCGACTTCATAGAACGTCACATGCCGCGCCGGGGCGGTGTCTTCGTCGACGTGGGCGCAAATGCCGGTGTCTTTGCCTTCCGGGCCGCGACCCATGCCGAAGACGCTTGCCGGGTCGTCTGTATCGAGCCCAATCCAGCCATGGTGACGCGCATGCGCACGGATGTCCTGGGCCCGGGCCGCTTCCCGGCTGATCGGGTCGATATCCGCTTTGAGACCTGCGCCGTGAGCGATGAGGACGGGCAGGGCTGGCTCGATCTGACCTCGGGCCTTGGCACGGCCCATTTGAGCAATGCGGCCGGCGCGTCACAAAACGATGGGGACGGCCTGAAGGTGCCCTTGCGCCGGCTCGATACTGTCTTGCGGGATGCGGGGCTGACGCGCGTTGATGTTCTAAAAATCGATGTGGAAGGTCACGAGGACAAAGCCCTGGTGCCGCTAATGTCGGAAGAGAACAAAGACCTGTGGCCCAAGGCAATGATCCTCGAGCACTGCGAACAGGACCACTGGCGGCTCGATCTGATGGACCGGCTTACCGCCCTCGGCTACCGTGAAACAGACCGGACACGGAACAACAGCTTGTTGGTGCTGGGTGGTGAATGAGTGAGCACCGCAGGGAAATGGTCGCTTCTTCCTCCGCATTCAGCCTTTTTGGGATTATGGCTCTATGGCTCTGACGGCGGCGCACTTGGTCACGATCGGCGAAGCCTTGGGTCGGGGCATTCGACTGCTCAGGGATTGGCTGCCTGTTCTTGGGCAAAAAAAGATCTACATCATTGGCCCGAACGGTACAGGCAAATCCGCATTCAGTCAGAAACTCGCGGGTCAGGATCTGCGCGCCCACAGATATCTGCCCAGCGTTTCGCTTGAGAAACGGCGGATCGACAATCAAAGCGTTGCTCCTGGGGCGAACGGCCTAATGCATGTGGTTCCGGGGCAAGGGGCGATGGGAACCCATCATCAGGAGATGGCGAAGCTGGTAGAGGACTCGCAAAACGGTTTTGTCGAGGGGGTCATCTGGGTGGGGAGCTTTGGGTACCACGCGCTTCCAGAAACTTTGCTTCTTGCCGAGCATCGAGATGTTTTTGCGGGAATGACGAAGCAGGAGCGCCTTGCCAGCTACCTGGCCTTTGAGCGTGAGGCTGAAGTTGAACTGCTGGATTGCCTCAACCTCATTCTGACTGGACGTCACCGGCCAAACTGGCTCTTGATCTTCGCCAACAAGGCGGATCTGTGGTTCGACCACATTGACGATGTCAGGCGGCACTATGATCCAACGCTCAAAAAGGGCGCATTCGGACGCAAAGTTGCTCAGATCGCAGGCACCGGGCTGCCGGTCGCTACTGTCTGCGGTTGCCTGTCCGCTCTGCCGTTCCGCGATGGGGACGGCGTGTTGAAAAAGCCCTCTTTGGCCTTTCACGATCCGGAAAAGCTCTGTTTGGAGGTCGAGCTCATCGAGTTTTTAACCGGCAAACTGTCACCGGATGCGCGGCGTAATTTGGGGAAAACGGACGCTTCTGCGACATTGACGTAGGGGGAGAGCCGCTTTTTGGAGTTTGGCTATGACGCAAGACCAAAAGGTGAAGGCGCTGGCGCGTCAGGCGGTCGACCTGCGTCGCTCCATGGAATTGGAACCGTCGGTCCAACGCCTCCTTAAGACAGAGCGTTTTCGGACCTATCGAGACAAGGTGGAGGACGCGAGGGGCGCAGTGGCCGCACCGACCTCCAACACCCCGCGCGATCACACCGATGCGGCATCCCAATCAAGGCGCACCGCGATGCTCTTTGACATGATTGCGGCCAGCGTCGATGAGGGGCGCAGCGCACGAGACCGAAAGACCCAGCAGTCCCGCTGGACCCTGGCCTTGCTGACGCTGGCCTGCCTCGGGACGGCTGCCGGCGCCGGTGTGCTGTTGTCCCTCAAACCCGCGATTGCTCTTTACGCTGCGGCCGCGTCCGTCGGCGCCGGCACAGCGCTCGTCACTCTCGCGGTCCATGGGTTGATCCGGCGCAGGAAAAGGTCCCTGGAGCCGACCTTGAAGGAGCGTACCGTCAATCTGCTCCAGGCGGCCATCGCGCACCGGGAACATGTGAAGATGAGCGACGTCGAAAAAGCGATGTTCGATCTGCGGATTGTGGAACTTGAAAGTCAGCTTGCCGACAATGAGCGTTAAATGCGGTCGGCCCGAATGCGGGGCGGGCCTGCGCAGGGTGCGAACTCGAGAGGGGCGGATATGAGGGCGTTGCCTGACATCGGTGTCGGCATTTTGAGTTGGAAGGGCTACGGCTCGCTCCGCGCGGCGCTGGAGACCTACCGGGAGCAGGACTTTCTGAGCGCCTTTGCCGAGCGGCACATCTTCCTTCCCGAGGCGGAAGACGAGGGCCGCCAGCTCGCCGCCGCCCATCGTCTGACCTTGGGGGAGAGCGCGGACAATCTAGGTATTCTGGGCGGGTTCGATGCCTTGGTTTCCCAGATGACGGCGCCCTATGTGTTGCTGCTTGAAAACGATCTGCAACTCACCGTGCCGGTCGACACGGCCCTTGAAGAACTACACCGGGGCCTGCGCCTTCTTCAAAACGGCACCTGCCAGGTGATCCGCATGCGCAATCGCAAGCGGCCCGGCAAGCCCATGATGGGACTTGATCAGTACTTGCGCTTTTATCCCCAGGGCCCCGACGGCGCGGCCGACCGGGCCCTGAAGATCATGCGGCGGACGGTTCGGCCCTATAAGGCGCGCCGCCTCGCGACCCATTCCCTGTATGCCTTCGAGGACCCATCCTCCCTGCATCCGGATGTGATCCGCCGCGATCCGGAGACGGGGTTTTTCGTGGTGTCCAGCCGATACATCAACTGGAGCAACCTTGCCATTTTGATCGAGCGCCGGTTTTTCATCGAAAAAGTGTTGGGTTTCGCCAAGGCAAACCCGTCACGGCGCGGGGTCAATGGCTTTCAGAACATCGAAATCGAAATGAACAGCCCCTATTGGCGCAGCTCAGGATGGCATGTGGGCACGGGCGACGGCATTTTCACTCATATCCGCCTGGGCGATCGGGGGTACTGACCAAAAGCAGGGCGGACCTTCACCGCGCCCCGACTAAGGGGCGATGCTGCTCTGGTTTTCAGGGGGGGCGGAAATGCCACCCGGATTGGGCGTCGCCCTGGGACGGTCCGTCATCCACTCATCCAAAAGGGGCTCGATGAAGAGGTCGGCTGCCTCAAGGGCGAATGGACCGGCATTCTTCACGGGACGAAAAATGGCTTTCGGAAGCTGTGCCGCCAGGGGCTGCAGGCCATGGGGACCCAGGACCGGATCCTCAGCACCCGCCACGATCACGGTCCGGCCGGTCCAGGCCGTTCGCAGATAGGCAAGAGCCTCGCTTGAGACCGCGTCCCCGTCCTGCCCCACCCTGGTCGGCACCAGATTGGGAAAGCGGCGCACGCCTGCCTTGTAATCCGCGTCCGGAAACGGAGCATCATAGGCGGCGATGTCGTCGGCGCTCAGGCCGCGGGTCTGGGACGCGATAAGTCCGCCCACGGCAGGGTCCCTTTCGGCATTGTGGAGGCTGCGCCAGACGTGGAAGCCGCGCCAGAGCGGCACGCTGGCCTTGCGCAAAGTGCCGTTCACCATCACAAGTCCGCTCATCCGGTCAGTGAGGGCCATCGGCAAAGTGGCACCGAACCACGCGCCCCAGTCATGTCCGATGACGGTCATGTTTTGCAGGTCGAGCCGGCGGCAAAACGCAAGAATGGTTTCCCGATGGAAGCTGAAGGTGTAGACCGCGTCCCGGGCCGGTTTGTCCGAACGCCCGAACCCAAACAGGTCCGGAATGACCACCCGGAAATCGCGCTCGAGCAGCGGCGCCACGGTCTTGCGGAAGACATAGCCCCAGCCGCGCTGTCCGTGCAGGCACAAGGCCGTTGCGCGGGCCCGGCCCGACGGTGGCGGAAGGTCGATATAGCGCAGACGCAGCCCCTCAAAGCCCGCGAGGTCGTCCACGGCGGCGGCCGGATGATCAAAGCCCGAGACGCCCTCAAAGCGATGATCGGGGGTGCGCAAGACAGGGCCGATCCCCGGCACGATCCTGTCGGTTCGCTCCGGCGCGTGGTCCCCGCCGGCGGTGTCCGGCGTCACAGGGCAGGGCCTTCGATAGTGTTGATAATCTGATGGCGAACCATTTCGGCAACCTCGGAGATCTGACGGGACACAAGTGACGCGAGCACGATCCGCCGACTGACCGGCGGGTCTTCAAGGGGCCTGGTCACGAGCCCCTCCACGGCCAGGGACAGGGGCATGATGGAAATGCCGAGGCCTGCCTTGATCATGCGCCGGACGAACTCGTCCTGGTCGCTGACAAGGTGCGTCATGACCGTCACTTCAAGCTCCGCCATTAGACTTTCGATCTCGGCATTTTTTTCGCACGAAAGCCTATTGATGTAATCTTGTCCCTGAAGGTCTTTGAGGGAAAGGGCCGGCTTTGCGCTCAAGGGGTGATCCGGAGGCATGGCCACCACAAAGCGGTCCTCAAACACAGGATCGGTACGATAGCGCGAATCGATGCCCGGAGCTTCGGTCAGGAGCGCCAGTTCGAGTGTTCCCTGGCGCATCTGCTCCAGCAGTTTTTCCTGAGATACCGAGTGCAGATTGATGGCGATGCTTGGCTGGCACCTTTGAAGGTTGACGGCGAGTTTCACGAGCCGGCCATCGCCAAGGGTGTTGATGACACCCAGGCTGAAGGAGGTTCCTACCAGATCGGCATGCTCGCGCGCGGTGCGCTGAATTTCAGTCGTGAGGTCCGCAATCCGGGAAAACCGGCTGTGAAGGGCCCGGCCCAGATCGGTCAGGCGCAGCGGCCGCACCTGGCGGTCGAACAGGGGCGCCCCCAATTCCTCCTCCAACATGCGGATCGCTTTGGTCAGCGCGGGCTGGCTGACATGGCTGAGTTCGGCGGCTCGCGTAAAATTTCCGGTCCGACAGCTGTTCAGAAAATATCGGATCTGATGCATTTCCATGGCAGCTGGCCTTTGTCGCCCGTCGACGTTCTGGTTCTGGCGCTCTAAGGCCGCGCGTACCCATCGCCGCGAAGCGCTCGCGCACGACTTACGTTAGTGGTCTGACCATAAAGCAAGTCCTTTGTTCTATACACCAATCGCAGTGTCTTTTGCGTCTCTGTCGCATTGCTTATCGTCCTTCAAGCTTCTGACCACGCTGGACATCTCGCCGTGGGACATGGTGTCGGCCCCGGCAGGTTTCGGTTGCGTGTCTTCGGCGAAAAACCGGACGGTCAAAACAGGTCCAGGTTGCCTTTGGAGCCAGTTTTGTGACTGGGCATCCGGAGACTTGGTCGAAGAGAGCATGTGTTTAGATAGCTTACGGATGATCAGTCCTCATCCATGGCATGTCACTGCTCGCGGCGGCGCAACCCTGCTGCGCCGCGCCACGGCCAGGCCGGTCGATTGATGTCTTCGCCGCAGGCGAGAACGCGTTACGGTGAAATGGAGCCGGCACTTCGGCGATCGAGGTGATGCCCAATACGGTCTTACATCCCAAATGCCCTTAGTCCGGAAGACCTAAGTTCTATCCGTGTGCAGCCAAGCGTCTTGGGAACATCCCAATTCCAACCGTCTTTTCATACTCATCCGGGGCGATCCATATCGCTGTGTACCGCTGATTTTCCGCCGGAAACAACCGCTCGAAACCTGTGGTTATGGCTTCGATGAGCAGAGAGTATTGGCCAAAATTTTCCGGCCGTTCACTCTTTGGCCGTCCGGGACTCGTTTGAGTTCGCGGTTTTTAGATCAGTGGAAAAGGCGTCGGTTCTGGGAATCGGCAGCGATCTGAGAGGGCCATTATGAAAACCCGTTTGTCTTTCCTCATTGGCGCTGCCGTGGTCGGCGCGCTTGCAGCGCCCGTCCTTGCCGACGACGTGAACCGGGCGTCCTTCAACCAGGACGGTTCGGTCAAGCAGCCTAAAAACTATCGTGAGTGGGTGTTCGTCGGCGCGCCGCTGACGCCGAACGCGCTGAATGGCGGCGAAGCAGCCTTCCCTGAATATCACAATGTGTATATCGAGCCCTCCGCCTATGCGTATTGGCAAAAGCACGGAAAGTGGGCCGATGGCACGCAATTCGTCAAGGAACTGACATTGCTGCGCTCCGCCGAAGACTGCGACCAGGATGCCGAGACGGGCGCATGCGCACAAACGTCCGGTCAGGGCTATTTCCAGGGCGAGTTCTCTGGTCTTGAACTGAAAGTGAAAGACAAGAAGCGCTTCGCCAGCGAGCCGGGCAACTGGGCGTATTTCAGCTTCGGTCATCAGCCCTATCCGTATGCTGAGACGGCCACCGCGTTCCCGACCGAGGCCTGCAACGCCTGCCACGAGGTCAATGCGGACAGCGACTTCGTGTTCACCCAGTACTATCCGGTGCTGCGGGCCGCGAAGCCTGAGTGATCTGCTGCTTGATGATTTGATGGGCGGCCTGTTCTCCGATTGCGGCGAACAGGTCGTTCTTTGAAAGACGAACCCTGTCGCATGGGTGGTTTCATGGTGCCCCGGATCTTTGCCGCGTCCATTGCTCTGGCCTTCAGTGTGC
>CAYYTT010000004.1:26533-54029 GCA_964474635.1 uncultured Alphaproteobacteria bacterium
CTGGCCTTCAGTGTGCCTTCGGGACCCGTTCGGGCCCAAGCCGCCCAAGACCAGGCCGATGATTTGGCGCCTATCCCCGCACGATCGGGCCCCGCACGATCGGGCCCCACACTCTTCAGCCCCGTACTCTTGAGCCCCGTACTCTTGAGTTTTGACAGTCTGGGGCCGGCGAAATCCATCGCCCTTCTCGACACTGTGGGCCGAGGCGGCGTTTTGATCGCTGTCGCCCATGGGGCGGCCGGTCTTGCCCTTTACAGTCCAAAGGGCGATGTGTTGCGCCACCTGCCCACGCCGACCCATCTTGTGGCCGGGGTTGGCGGTCAGTTGACGGCCTATACGCTTGAAGAGTCCAGCAGCGCCTTGCGGACCTATTTCATTGGCCATGGCGGAGGCCAGATCCGCGAAGGTGAGGTTCAGAGCCCGCGCCCGTGGCCGCGACAACCCTTCAGCGTACAGCCTATGCGGCCTTGGGGCCGATCCAAATCCTGGACCAAAAGATTGAGGCGAACGGCCGTTCCCTGACCTTGTCAAAGCCCGTTGTTGCCGTTGCCGCCTCAAAAAGCCCGCTCTATCCACAGTCTCCGGAAGGCGTCTTCGCGGCGCTGTCGCCGGATGGGTCGGTCGATCTTTACGCCCTGGAAGAGATCCGTGCGGCGCTGGGGTTCTAAGAAAGGCCGGTCATCCAACACATGTCCGATGATGACAGGAGAATCTGTGTACAGAGTCATTTGTATTTGGGGCGTAACGGCGTTCCATGAAAACGATTCCTTTCCCATGGGTGGCGCCCAGCCTTGGATGCCACTAAGCCCGCCCGCAAGGAGCCTGACCGATGTTCACCATGATGAAGACGCTTCGATCCGCCGTGACGGGCCTTGTCCTGGGCTGTGTTCTGCTGGGGCCGGCCCTGGCTGACGACGCCGCTGACGACGCCTATGACGCGGTGGTCGACAGGGACGGAAACATCAGCCTTCCGGCCGCCTTCGGCGACGATAATGCGTTCCCGGAAGGGTGGGTCACGATCGGCAGCTTCACGGTGGCGAACGAGGGCGGTGAAGGCAATGGCGTCCACCTGGTCTACACCACCCCGGACGTTCCCGAGGCCTACCGGAAAACTGGAAAAGTGCCCGATAAGGCCGTGTTCGTGAAATCCGTGCGCCAAACGGCGGCCGCCGACATGACGACCGGGCGGGCCCATTGGGCCACCGATCCGGCCGTTTGGTTCGTGATGGTCAAGGATCGCGTGGGCCGCTTTGAAAAGAGCGCCCTGTGGGGCGATGGTTGGGGCTGGGCCCTGTTCAAGGCCGACGATCCGGCCAAGCAGGTGGCCACGGACTACAAGGCCGATTGCCTGGGCTGCCACATCCCCGTTGAGGACAATGACTGGCTCCATGTCTTCGGCTACTCGTCCTTCGGACCGGAAGCCGCCAAGCGCATCCCGGCCGTCATCGCCGAAACCATGGAACCGGCCCCCTGAGGCATGACTTTGGGCACCCGGTTCCGGCCATGGCGCCGGGGCCGGGGCTCCCTGTCAGGCGTGTTGATGGCGCGGCAGGGGGTACCAAGAGGATTTGCGGATAAGCGATCCCCGGGGGGGCAGGGCGAAGTCGCCCCACTTCCTCTTTTTTGGGAAGGGAGGCTGCAAACGAGCCGCCCTGGATTTTGAGGCTTTTCAGCTTTCCCGCATCGACATGTGGGCGAGGAGATCGAGGATCCCGTCGCGGGCGCCCAGCGCCGCGAAGACCGCCACATCGCCCCAGGTCTCGTCGAGCCGGCCCTGGGGCACCGTGTTGGTTTGCTGGATTTGGCCCATGCGGCGTGCCCGATGGTCGAGAACCGTCCAGGTCAGATCCACCTTGTCGACCCCCGTCTCAAGGGTGGTCACATCCACTTCACCGAGCACCATCACGGCCCCGAAGGGAATGGGCGCATCTTCCATTTGCCAGCGGGTGTCCACCTGATAATCCGCCTCGCCCAGGAAGCGGGCAAGAGAGACCGTCAGTGTGCGTCCCCCATCTCCCGGCGCGCCGCTGACCGGGCGCAATACGATGCGATTGCGGACAATTTCCTTTGCCGGATCGCGTCCTTGGGCAAGTTCCAGGCGAGCCTGGATCCGGTCGGCGGTCTGCTCAGCCAGCGCCTTGATATGCTCCGTCTGGAGATAATCCCACGGCGAGGCAAGCTCGGTGTCGCTGTCCCGCTCAATGGGCTTCAGCTTCTCAGAAACCACAAAATCGGTCAGGAACGTGCCGCCCGCGTCGAGATGCTGCCAATGCACGTGGATCCAGGTGCCATCCTCTGAGTCAACAAGGCTTGCCCGTCCCATGAGCTGGTCCGCGGTATCGGCGCCATCTTTGAGTTGAAGGGGGACGTCGCGGACCTGGGCTGCCTGCTCAAGATGCCGGGCAAGCGTCATGCCCCAGCCCGGGGGCAGATCGGCCACGGGAAACACCGTGATGCTGGCCGACTGGGCAATGCCGCGGACGGCCAGCAGATTGCGGTGGCGGCCCTCATAGGGGCGTGGGACATCGAACAGGGTGGGCAGGCCCGTCGTCTCGGAGATACCGAAACAGCCCCCGCACAGGCTTGCGAGCGCGGCCGTGATCAAAAGCCCGGCCCGCCGTGCACGGCGTGGCTGGCGGCTAGGGTGCTGGGTCCAGGGAAATGACGGAAATGTTACGTCCATAATCGGGCTCGCCCCGGTGGGTGGTCCGCCGGTAACTGAAATAAGCGTCCTCGGCGCGGTAGGTGCAAGTCCCAAGATCGCCGATGCTTCCGACACCCGCCCGCTCCAGGCCCTCCCAGACATAACCGGCCAGGTCGAATTGCCAATGGCCGGCCCGTGCGCCCGGTTCGAAAAATCGCTGCGCGGCCGGATTGGCCTTGAGGAAGGGGGCCGGAAAATCCGGGCCCACTTCGTAGCTCGATTGGCGGATCATAGGGCCGATGGCGGCAAAAATACGGGAGCGTTCCGCGCCCAGGGCCTCCATGGCCGCAACAACGGCGCCCGGAATGCCGGCAAGGGCGCCTTTCCAGCCGGCGTGGGCCGCGCCAATGACCCGGGCCTCGGCGTCGGCGAGCAGGATGGGGCAGCAATCGGCCGTCAGGATACCAAGGGCGAGGCCGGGCCGGTCTGTCACCATGGCGTCGGCCTTGGGGCCGGGCCCTGGTCCCCAGCTCTGGGTCACGGTGATCACATCCGCGCTGTGAATTTGATAGAGCGTGTTGAGCCCATTGGGGGCAAGGCCCAGGCTTTGCGCCACGCGGGCCCGGTTTTGCGCCACACAGGTCGGCTCATCGCCGGATCCGGGGCCGCAATTGAGGCTTTGGAACAGGGGATCGCGCGAGACCCCGCCCCGGCGCCCGAAAAAGCCATGGGACACGCCGGAACAGGTGCCAAGACCCAAGTCCAGCGTATGGGGAGGCAATGTGGGGGATGGCGCGGCGCCGTGTGCTTGGCCATGGGCTCTCATCGCGGGGCCTCCGCCTTGGGCGCCGCCGGCGAGGGAAAGGCGGGCGGCACCGGGGCGCCCCGGTCGGTGACGGCCAGCACCTTAAAGAGCTGTCCCATGGCATCCGGGGCAGTCAGGCGGTGCAGGGCCGAGCCGATCGCTTCATCGGGGGACGCGTTTTGGTCCTGGGACGCGCGGCGCAGGGCCTCCGCCCGGGCCTCGATCCCCAGGGCGCCGAGAAAGGCGCCTTGCGTCAGGGGGCCATGCGCCGCGGCGCCGGCGCTTCGAGCAGCCTGGCCCAGGGCCTCGAAATCCACATGGGCCGTCAGGTCAACGTCGCCCGGGCGCTCAAGGGGCGGGTGGAACCGGTGTCTACGGACGGCCTGAAGGGTTTCTCCGGGACCGGAGCGCGCATGGCCGTAATCGATCACCAGGGCCGCGCCGCCTTCGCGCCGCGCCGCGATGGTTTGTGCAAGGCCGGCCATGAGGCCTTCGCCGGCCCGGCCCCATTCACGCAAGGTTCCTTCCGGATCTTCCGCCCGCTGAAGAGCGGGCGGCAGTGGCGTGGGGTCGGGGGCCAGGCCGAAAGCAAGCCGATCTTCCGGGTCGAGCACCACCATCCGTTCGTGCCAACCCTTGGCGCCGCGCACGAACTGCCGGATCGGCAGGGCGTCGAAGAACACATTGGAGCGCGCCATGAGAAAGCCGCTTGAGGCATCAAGGGCCGGCGCCAAGGTGCCGTGCCAGGTAACGGGCAGGTCCGCGAGCGTTTCTTCCTGGGCGCGCCGGAGCACGGGACTGGTTTCCACAAGACGCACCGTAAGGGCGCCGCGCAAATCCTCGACCACCGCCATGGCGCGCAGCATATCGGCCATGAGGGTGCCGCGGCCGGGGCCGAGTTCGAGCACGGTGACAGGGGTTGGACGGCCCCGCTCGATCCAGGTTTGGGCGAACCAAAGGCCCAGCAATTCGCCAAACATCTGGCTGATTTCCGGCGCCGTGACGAAATCCCCTCCGGCGCCCAGTGGATCGCGGGTCGTATAATACCCGTGGATCGGATGCCCGAGCGCAAGGCCCATGAAATCGGCCACGCTCAAGGGACCGTCGGCGGCAATCTGCCGACGCAGCAGGTCTTCAAGGGGCGTTGTTGCGCTGGGAGGTGTCGCGGGCTCAGGCGCTGTTGCAGGTTGAAGGGGCTCGGGCGCGGTGTGTTCTGACATTGTCGGTCCACTGGTTGAAGCCGCTCGATGTCCCGGCATGCTGGCGCCGAACACGCGGTCGCAGGGCCTCCTCTGCGGCCCTCAGGTGCCGCAGTTTGACCCTCATTCGATTTCAAACTGGTTTTAAGCCCGTGGTGGCATCACATGATGACACGGTGAAACTGTGTTTAAGCTATGTCGACGTATCTGTCGTGCGATAGAGCCGTCGCGCAACGGGCCAACGGACCGAAGACCTTAGGATGACGACCATGCAGACGAACAACCGCCTTTTCGACGATTTAGCCAAGGTCATCACTGGAGCCGCCGGAGCGGCCCAGGGGGTTCGCTCGGAGGTCGATACCATGGTGCGCGCGCAGATTGAGCGCCTCATCGGGGATATGGACGTCGTCTCGCGCGATGAGTTCGAGGCGGTGAAAGCCATGGCCGTGAAGGCCCGCGAGGAAAACATGCGTCTTGAAGCGCGTCTCCAGGCGTTCGAGGCACGACTCCTGGCCCTCGGTGAAGGCCAGGACGGCCCGCGCGACGTGCCGGAGACCAGTGGGTTCGTGCGCGAAGCCCATTGAAACGGAGCCCGCACGGCACAACCCCTTTATGTGCCGGTGGCTCATTCGCCCGTCTTCCCGCATCGCGCGTGGACGGGCGTCGCACAGGCCGGACAGGCAGGGGCGCCTCTTTCCAGGGGCGCTTGCGCCGGCGGGGCAAATCGCCCTAGACATAGAGAGCCTGCCGAACGGGATGGGACCATGCGGCGCGACCGAACCAATCGGACCCCCACTGCCAAAACCGCGCATGGCGCGGACGACGGCGCGTCCCCCCAAGCTGCCATCACGGCCTTTGGATCGGCGCATGGCATCGCGGGCCCTGATGTTCCTCGCAGACCATCCGAATGCCTGGCCGCGCGGTTTCGCGGGCCGGTGCCATCCCTTTTCGCTGCGATCGTTTCCAGCTGTGCCGCCATCCGGGCGGTACGGGACCTTCATCTGGGGAGTTGAAAGCCATGCAATTTCGTGAAGCCGCCGTCAGCTCCCACCTCACCAATCCACTCGATACGATCGAGAAAATCGTCGTGGAAGAAAGCTGGCCGTTTGACCGGACCGGCGACGACGAATTGAACATTTCGGTGAGCGGGCAGTGGGCGGACTATCAGTTAACGTTCAATTGGCGTGAGGATTTGGAGGCCTTGCACCTGGCCTGCGCCTTTGACGTGAAAGTGCCGGAGGCCAAGCGGACGGAGGTCTACACGCTTCTTGCGCTCATCAATGAGCAGATGTGGATCGGCCATTTCGACCTGTGGTCGGAAGAAGGGGTGATCCTGTTTCGCCATGGGGTGCTGATGCAGGGCGGCGCCGTTGCCACCGTGGAGCAATGCGAGGCCCTGGTGCGACTATCGGTCGAATCCTGCGAGCGATACTATCCAGCGTTCCAATTCGTGCTGTGGGCCGGCAAAACTGCCGCGGAGGCCATTTCCTCCTGCATGTTCGATGTGGAAGGCAATGCCTGACGCCCCAAGCTCCAACGTCAGCCCCCCCGAGGACAAGACGAACGCGATTTTGTTGCTGGGCGCCGGCCGCATGGGCGGCGCTCTCCTCAAAGGCTGGTTGGCCGATCCCGCCATCACGCGGGGCCATGCGATCCATGTGGCCGATCCGGTGCCGGCACCTTGGGTCGAAGCGGCTGCCAAGGCGGGCGATCTGACCCTCACCCCTGGGCCGGAGCGGTGGGCCGACATGGCGCCGAGCCTCGTGCTGATCGCGGTCAAGCCCCAGATCATGGACGCGGCGCTAGAGCCCTTGCGCCCACTGGCCGCGCGCCAAGTGCCCATGGTCTCCATCGCGGCCGGGCGGTCCATTGCCTCACTCAATAGGGCCTTGCGCGCCGAACCCCCGATCATCCGGGTCATGCCGAACACGCCCATGGCGATCGGTCGCGGCGTCAGCGTGTGCGTCGCCGGACCCGGCGTGAGCAAAGACGCCCGCGCCTTGTGTTCACGCCTCATGGAGGCGGGCGGCCCGGTGTTCTGGATCGAGGAGGAACGGGCGATGGATGCGGTGACGGGTGTCTCTGGCAGCGGTCCTGCTTACATCTTCCACATGGCCGAATGTCTCGCCGACGCCGGCGTCGCGGCCGGGCTTGACCGGGCGCTTGCGCGGGATCTGGCGCGCCTGACCGTGGCGGGGGCGGGCGCCTTGCTCTGGGAAGACGGGGCGGATCCTGCCGCGTTGCGCGAAGCGGTGACGAGCCCGGGCGGGACAACGGCGGCCGCCCTGTCGGTCCTTCAAGGGGCGGACGGTCGCTCGGTCACGTTGCGCAGTCTTGTGGAAGAAGCCGTGGGTGCCGCCGCGGCCAGGGGGCGCGACCTCGACGCCTCCGGGTCCGACTAAAACCAGGCGCAGGCGCACACCGGATCATTCGTTGTTTGCAAAGGAGAAAGTCATGGCGTTGGCGGATCGCGAAACCGGGCCCCATGAGGGCAAGAGCGCGTCCGACAGTCAGGCCACGTTGGACAGCCTGCTGCTCGATGCGGCCTTGGGCTTGATTGAACGGGAGGGCTGGCGCGGTCTGACCATGGGTCGGTTCGCGCGTGCGGCAGGTGTTCCCCTGTCGGAGGTTTATCGCCGGCAAAAAAGCAAGGCGGATATCCTGCGCGGATTGGTCCGCCGGATCGACCTGATCGCTCTGGCCGAGGATTCCGGCGCGGCACCCGACAGCGAAACGCCCCGGGACCGGCTGTTCGATTCGGTCATGGTCCGATTCGAGGCCATGGAGGCCCATCGCGGGGCGGTCCGTGTCCTCGCGGAGGAACTGCGGCGCGATCCCTTGGCCGTTGCCGAGATCCTGCCCGAGTTGCGCCAGTCGCTGCGCTGGACACTCGATGCGGCGGGTATCGATCCGACCGGTTGGCAAGGTGCGGTGCGCGTGCGTGTGCTTGGGGTGATTTGCGCGCAGGTGCTTCAGGTCTGGCTCGACGATGACGGCCGGGATCTGGCCAAAACCATGGCGGATCTCGACCGCCGCCTGCGTCGCTCGGCCCGCTGGCTTGGACTGATGACTGGGAAGAGAGGGCGTGACGCCGGCGCGGAAGCCGCCTCGGACGCGCATGATCCTGATCCTACGGCCAGGGTCGCGTAACAAATCTGGTGCACTGCAGCATTGACCGAAGGCCCGGATCAGGGCATTTTGCTGAAGATGTGTTCGCCTGTGACACATTGGACCGCCCCAGATGTTTGCATCTGCGAAAGGCGGATATGGGACACGAGAGGGACGGCGTCCTCGCCCCTTATCGCGGCTTGGCGTCCCGGCCACCAAAATGCTCGGAGCAGTTCAAATGATGAACAAAAGTCAGAACCCGTTCTTCCCGTTCGACATGACCAAGTTTTTCGACAGCTTCAATTCGTCCAACGCCGACATGCAATCCATCATGGATCGTCAGCGTAAGGCCGTTGAGGCCATGGTCGAAGCCAACAAGACGGCCGCTGAAGGCTACCAGACGCTTTTCACGCGTCAGATGCAGATCATGCAGGAAGCCCTCAACGAAGTCTCCGCCTCCATGAATGAGGTGATGAAGCACACCAATCCGTCCGATGCGGCGAACGCGCAGATGGTTGCCGCCCGCAAGTCGCTGGACCATGCCTATGAGTCCCTGCGTGAGCTGACGGAAATGGCCAATGAGGCCAACAGCAACGCCATGAAGGTGTTCCAGTCCCATATGGGCGATGCCATGAAGGAATGGTCCACGGCGATGGCGAATACGCCGATGGCGAAAGCGGCCCAGGAGTTCACCGATCAGAGCAACTGATCGGCGTCCATCTGAGACGATGATTTGAGAAAACCCCCTGGAGGCGCCAGCTTCCAGGGGGTTTTTGTGTGGCACGTCCAGCACCTGAGCGCCCAAAAAAACACCGCCGACGTTTTCGGCGTGCAGGGCAACTGACCCGGATTACGCTTAAGGCCGCGCCCGCGGCCCGGCGCCGTTGCGCCCCTTGCAGGCCAGCGCCCGTGTGCTTTCATCGGCGGGCCATGGATGAAGAGCTGAACGCACAACACGGGAAAGACCCGGCGGGGCAAGGGCCGACGCCGGGAGGCGCGGGGTCTTGGACACGGTCCATGCCCAATCTGATGACGGGGCTGCGCCTTGTCGTCGGACTTGCCGTGGGCGTATTGGGGCTGTGGCCGCCGGGCGGTTTGTGGGGCCTGGCGGCCTTGTGCTTTGTGTTTGGCGCGGTGACGGACTTTCTTGATGGCTGGCTGGCCCGGAGGCTTGATGCGCACACCGATCTGGGCCGCCTTCTTGATCCGCTGGCGGATAAGGTCCTGGTGGTCGCGGGCCTGCTCGCTCTGCTAGGGGGCGGGCTTTTGGATCCGGTCGGCCGGTTGGCGGCTCTTGTGATTGTCTTGAGGGAAATCATCGTGCCGGCCTTGCGGGCCCACGGGGCGGGGCACGGCATTGATTTGCCCGTGGTTCCGCTTGCGCGTGTGAAAACCACCGCCCAGATGATTGCCGTGGGTGTGGGCCTTCTCCACGGGGCAGGGCTTGCCGACGGTTTTGGGCCGGCGACAGGGGGTATGCTTGCCGTTGCGGCCGGGTTGAGCCTGTGGACGGGGGCGGGGTATGGGCTGGCCTTCGCCCGGGCACGCGGGCGGCATTTGAAAGGAAATGAGCCATGAAACTCGTCTATTTCGCCTGGGTCCGCGAAGGCCTTGGCCGCAGCGAAGACGAGGTGGAACCGCCGGCGGAGGTGGCCAGCGTGGCGGACCTTCTGGCCTGGCTGCGCACGCGCGGCGAGGCGGAGGCGCGGACCCTGGCCGACACGGACCGGCTGCGTTTTGCCGTCAATCAGACCCATGCGGGCCTTGATCATCCGGTGACGGCGGCGGATGAAGTGGCGATCTTCCCGCCCGTGACGGGAGGCTGAGCCATGATCGTCCGTGTGCAGGAGGATGATTTCGATCCCGGCGCACTGCTCAGCGATTTCGGCGCCGGAGCGATGTCGGTCGGGGCGGTGGTCAGCTTTACGGGTCTCGTGCGCGCCGACAAGGCGGCAAGCGGCGCACAGAGCGTTGAAGCCTTGGTGCTGGAGCATTACCCCGGCATGACGGAGGCGGAACTGACGCGTATTGCAAAGGAAGCCATGGACCGCTTTGCGCTGCAGGACGCGGCTATCGTCCACCGGGTGGGCCGACTTGAGGCCGGCGCGCGGATCGTCTTCGTGGCCGCCGCCGCGGGCCACCGGCGCGCCGCCTTCGACGGCGCCGATTTCATGATGGATTTTCTCAAAACCAACGCCCCGTTTTGGAAACGGGAAGAAACCGCCAGGGGCCCGGGCGACTGGGTCGACGCGCGTGAAAGCGACAACGTGGCCGCCGAACGGTGGATGAGCCCGCGGGACACCGGTCAATAGAGAGACGGGCTGGCGCTAAGCTTGCTTTTCAACAGGGCCGATCAATTCAAAATGCAGGCGACAATCGACTGCCCGGGCCGCGCGCGCCAATGTTTCAAGCTTCACATCCACATTGTCGGGGTCCAGAAGGCGATCGAGTCGGCTACAGCTCGTTTCCATCCGCCGTGCCATTTGTGTCTTGGACAGGTTCTCACGCTGCATCGCCTCCTTCGGGGGCCAATGCCTTAAGCCAAGCGCGAACAGGTTCTTTGGGCTTTGCCTTTCAGGCGCACCTTGTGTGGTACATTTTGTCAAGGTACTCGAACAATCTTGCTGGTGCCCAACGACGCTGACCGGGACCAACCGACTTGCCTGCCCGCCGCCGAACGCAAACATCGTCCGGCGACGGACCCTTGAGGCATCACCCGACTTGTGCGGTGGGCCATGCGCCTTTGATGGGGGTTGGCATTTTCTGCAGGTTCAGGCGGTGGTGGACAAGATCGTCATAGTCCTGAACAAGCTGCTTTGTGATTTCGCCGACCTCGAAGCTGTAGGGGCCAATGGAGCCCACGGGCGTAACCTCGGCCGCGGTGCCCGTCAGGAAGCACTGCTCGAAGTCTTCAAGCTCCTTGGGGAAAATCGCCTTTTGAACGACTTCGAAGCCGCGCTGTTCGGCAAGGCCGATCACGGCACGCCGCGTGATGCCGTCGAGAAAACAGTCCGGCGTCGGCGTATAGATCGTCTGTCCCTTGACGAAAAAGACATTGGCACCGGTCGCTTCGGCCACCTGGTCGCGCCAATCGAACATGAGGGCGTCGGCGAAACCCTTCGATTCCGCCTCTTCCTTGGCCATGGTGCAAATCATGTAAAGACCAACGGCCTTGGAGTGGCACGGCGACGTGCGCGGGTCCGGCCGGCGCCATCGGGCGATGTCGAGCTTGATGCCTTTCATCTTGGTCTCGGCGTCGAAATAGGATGGCCACTCCCAGGTCGCTACAGCCACGCGAATGCCGGCATGGGGCGCGGAAACCCCCATCTGGCCGCTGCCGCGCCAGGCGATGGGACGGATATACCCGTCCACGAGGCCTTGCGCCTTTACGGTTTCGGCAATGGCGGCGTTGATATCAGCTTCGCTGTAGGGGATTTCGAAACCCAGGAGCCGGGCGGACTCAAACAGGCGCTCGGTGTGTTCCTCGCACTTGAAGAGCTTGCCCCCATACATGCGCTGCCCCTCGAATACCGCGCTGCCATAATGCAGGGCGTGGGTGCAGACATGCACGGTCGCGTCGTTCCAAGGTCTCAAGGCGCCATCCATCCAGATGACGCCGTCCCGCTTGTCAAATGGCACGAGAGCCATGCCGTGCCTCCTTTCCGCTTGCTGTCTTGAAGGTGCTGTCCGGGGTCGGCCTCGCGGCGGCCATCCGGGTCTTGCACTATCGCGAACCGCCCCAGCCGGAGCAAGCACTGCGCGAGCGGCGGGGGAGCGGTGCTTTCGGCCCCGCCGGCCACGGGCTATGGTCGGGCACGCGTGGGAGCGACTCGTTGAGGCAGTCAGAAGACGAGTGGACAGTCAGGACACTTGAGAATTGGCCGAAGACCGGGAAACTGGCGGATCACAGGTCGGATATCCGGCCTTCTGGAGGCAGGAACGCCATGACCATCGACGGGACGTCATCGGACGGCGCGCCCCAAACCGGCAGGTCCCAACAAGAGGGGACTGAGGGCGACGGACCGGACGGCATTGCCGATGACGCCGCCCACATCCTCGTGGTCGATGACGACACGCGCATCCGCACCCTGATCCGCCGCTACCTCATGGGCCACGGCTACCGGGTCTCCATCGCCGCCGATGCCGCCTCGGCCCGGTCCTATCTGCAAAGTCTCACCTTCGATCTCGTGGTCCTCGACATCATGATGCCCGGTGAAGACGGCCTGAGCTTCACGGCGGCCTTGCGTGATGGCGTTGCGCCGGGCCAGGAGACCCAGGTGCCGATCCTGCTGCTGACGGCCCGGGGCGCGGCCGGAGACCGGATCGCGGGCCTGGAGCGCGGCGCGGATGATTACCTCGCCAAACCCTTCGAGCCGCGCGAATTGCTGCTGCGCATCGAGGCCATCATCCGGCGCACCCGCAATCGTGAGACCGGCAGCGGTGAACTGCGCTTCGGGCGCTGCCGTTACAATGCGGATCGAGGCGAACTGCTGCGCGACAACGAGGTCGTGCGCCTGACGACCGCCGAGGCGACCTTGATGGATCTGTTTGGGCGCAATCCCGGCGAGACCTTCTCGCGCACGGATCTGTGCGAGCGCACCAATGCGGGCATGGAGCGTTCCGTAGACGTACAGATCAACCGCTTGCGCCGCAAGATCGAGGACGATCCGCGCCAGCCGCTCTACCTGCAGACCGTGCGGGGCGTCGGCTATGTCCTCGTGCCCGATTGAGGCGGCCATGGCGGACATGCGCGAGACGACACTTCCCCCCGGCGCCGCCGCCCTTGCGGCAAAATCAAAGCCCGGCCCGGTGTGGCGCCGGCGGCTGGCGCGCCGCCTTTGGATCCTGTGGCGCCGCATCGTCACGGGACGCTTCGATCTTGGGGCCCTCATCAAGCCGGTGGTGCCGCGCAGCCTGTTCGGCCGCTCCCTGATCATCATCGTGGCGCCGGTCGTGCTGCTCCAGGCCATCGTGACCTACATCTTTTTCGAGCGGCACTGGGACGTGGTGACCCGGCGTCTCACCGAGGGCGTCGCCGGCGACATCGCCATGGTGGTGGAACAAAACAGGGCCCTTGAAGACCTCGCCGAGTTTGGCGCTCTCGCCGAGCAGGTGGACCGTACCATGAAGATCAGTGTGCGGTTCGCATTGGGCGAGGATCTGCCGCCGTATTCGCCGAGGGGGTTTTACTCAATCCTCGACCGGTCCTTGCGCCGGGAATTGGCCCTGCGCCTGGAGGCGCCCGTCTGGTTCGATACGGCGCGCTATCCGAACCATGTGGACATTCGTGTGGCAACGCGGGGCGGCGTCCTGCGCTTTATCGTGCTGCGCAACCGCGTCATGGCGACGAATGGGCCCATTTTCGTCATGTGGATGCTCGGCTCCTCGGTGGTGTTGCTGGCCGTTGCGATTCTGTTCCTGCGCAATCAGGTGCGGCCCATCACGCGCCTCGCGGAGGCCTCGGAGAGTTTCGGTAAGGGGCGCGATACGGGGGATTTCCGGCCCTCGGGCGCCCGAGAGGTGCGCAGCGCGGCGGTCGCCTTCATCGACATGCGCGATCGCATCAACCGCCATATCGCTCAGCGTACGGAGATGCTTGCCGGGGTCAGCCATGATCTGCGCACGCCCATCACGCGCCTGAAACTGGAACTCGCCATGTTCGGCGAGAGCGAAGAGATCGAGGCCATGCGCCGGGACCTGACCGAAATGGAACGGATGCTCGATGAGTATCTGGCCTTTGCGAAGGGCGAGGGCGGGGAAACGGCCGAGGACACCGACATTGCCGCGCTGCTGGAGGACATTGCCGACAAGGCCCGGCGGACAGGTGTCGATCTGAAGCTCGTGCGCCGCGGGACCCTGCGTCTGCCCGTGCGCCGCCAGGCGCTTAACCGGGCGATCACCAATCTTGTGGACAACGCCGCCAAGCATGGCACGGCGGTGGTGCTGACGGGTCGGCGCGATGCGGTCACGCTGCGCATCATGGTCGATGATGACGGCCCCGGCATTCCCGAATCGCGTTGGGAGGAAGCCTTCCGGCCCTTTCACCGCCTGGATGAAGGCCGTAACCTTGATGCGGGTGGCGTAGGCCTCGGTCTCGCCGTGGCGCGCGATGTGGTGCGCGCCCATGGCGGCGATCTGACCTTGGACCACAGCCCCTTGGGCGGGCTTCGGGCGATCATTCGGCTGCCCTTGTGAAACCGTGCCTCTTTAGGGCCCTGCTTTGTCTCCACGACAGGGCCTGTCTTTGCTTCCCCGACCAAATCTCAAAGGATACGCCATGACCAATTCTTCGCGTTCGGCCGGCCTTGCCCGGCGCGACCTCCTCATCGGCACGGCGGCTCTGGCTGCCCTTTCGGCCGCCCCGGCCCAGGCCGGCTGGTTCGACAGGATCAAAAACCTGTTCAAGAGCGACGATGTGGGCTCGCTGACCGAAGGCAAGGCGACGGACGGCCTGAAGGAGGCCTTGCGCATCGGCGCCGAGCGGGTGGTGGCCCAGGTGGGCGCCGCCGGGGGGTATCTGGACGATGACAACATTCACATCCCCCTTCCCGGATGGCTCGACAGGGCCAAGACCATTCTGGACCGGGCCGGGGCGAGCGGCCTTGTCACGGATCTGGAGACGCGCCTTAACCGCGCCGCTGAGGCCGCCGCGCCCAAGGCTGTGCCGATCTTCGGCAATGCCATCAAGGCCATGACCGTGCAGGACGCCATCGGCATCATTCAGGGACCGGAAAACTCCGCCACGCTCTATTTCGAGGAGAAAATGACGCCCGACCTGACGGCCGCCTTCCGCCCCGTGATCAATACGGAACTCGAAGAAGCCGGCGCCATCCAGAGCTTCAACACGCTGACGGCTCGCTTTAATCAGACGCCCTTCGTGAAGAATATCGGCGCGGGCGCGGTCGACCAGCTCGTCGACCATGGCCTGGAGGGGGCCCTCGGCGGCCTCTTCTTCTATCTGGGCAAGGAAGAAGCCAAAATCCGCAGCAATCCCGCCGCCCGCACGACGGAAATCCTGAAGGATGTCTTCGGCGGTTGAGGGACGTGGCCTTGAAAGTGAAAAGGCGGCCCCGGAGCATTGTTCCGGGGCCGTTTCTGTCTCGCGCACCGTGATGGTCGGGCTTAGAACACAAAGAGGTCGAAGCTCAGTTCGCCGTCCATGCGGACATGGGTCGTGGCCAGCGCGCCGCCGACCACATCGACCGTGATCAGAAGATCGCCGTCCCGTTCCAGCTCGAAATCGACGCCGGCGCTGCCGAGCGTGTTCGCGCCGCCGCGGTTTGCTTCGGCAAGGGCGTCCAGGATCTGCTGCTCATCAAGGCCCAGGGTAAAGACGGCGATCTTGTCCCCCTCGGCGACGTCGAAATCCCGGATCCGGTCATGGCCCGTGGACAGATAGAACAGGTCGCCATCGTCTCCGCCGCGCAAGGTATCGTTGCCCGAGCCGCCATTCAGGAAGTCAAAGCCGTCGCCGCCGACGAGTTTGTCGTCGTGGCCATCGCCGATCAGGATGTCATTGCCCCGGCCGCCGCGCAGAATGTCATTGAGGGCGCCGCCGACGAGCAGGTCATCGCCGGCATTGCCCCGCAGGATGTCCGCGCCGTTCCAGCCGACGAGAATATCGTTACCGGCGCGGCCAAAAAGGATGTCGTTGGTGTTCCCGCCCTCGAAAAGGTCATCGCCCATGGTGCCGATGAACCGGTACATGGCGTAAGGATCGCCGTCCGTCAGGGCGTTGAAGGTCAGGCCGGTGCCGTCCGTTTCGATTGCCGTCCATTCAAAGCCCTTGAAGCCTTCGGCTTTGCGGGGCAGGCGGACGGGTTTGCCGTTCGAAGCGTACCAGTTGTCATCGCCGCAGTCATGGCCGGCTTCAATGCCGATAAATCCGAAATAGCCGCGCATGGGTCGTGCATCCCCTTTGGTCAATGAAACGGGCCCCGTGTGACCCGAAGCGGGTCAGACGGGGTCGGCGTTGTCCTGGGGAGAGCAAGGGGCAGGCCATTTGCGGGCCTTGACGCGGCGCGGCGATGGTGCGACCCGGTGCTCCATACGACGTGATTTTGGCTCGTCGGCTGCTGTTCCAGTTGGATGACGCAGCGCGTGAGGGCAACCGGTCCGTCGCGGCCTCGCTGGCGCCGCGGCTGTGCCGTCCGTCCTTCAGCACGGCCCCGTCGCCGCGCACCTCCCGGACCCGGGTCTCACGGGCAACACTGAGCCCGCGGCCGGCAAGGCTGCGCGCCGTGAACCGGCCGAGGGAGGCGGGGCGCTCCGGCAGCGGCGTATCTGTGCCGTGAATAACCGTGACGGTCAGATCCTCCTCCGACAGGCGCGGATTGTGACCGAGAGGGCAATCACGTGTCGCCGATGAACCCTTTTGGGGGACGGGAAAGACGCGGCTACATCATCACCTTGATATAGCTCATCAACCCCCGATACGTGACTTCGAGGGACCCGGAATATCCGTCCAGGCTGCTGTCCACATCAATGTCCACGAAGGTGTAGCCCGCGCCCAGGCCAAGCCTGTGGGTCAGGTCGAGTTCCAGGCCGACAAAGCTATCGATCAGTGTGCCGTCGATATCCCTCACGGGCAGGACGAAGACATCCGTGGAGGCCCGAAGCCGCAGCCGCGGGGCCAAGTGGCCTTGGGCGCGCAGCCCCACGGTGGGCACCGGCAAGGGCAGGCCCTCGTCCTCATCGATGCCCAGCACGGGCACCTCAAGAGCCACGTCCACATCCGACGCGACCAGGCCGAGCGCCAGCCCCAGCTCATGCCGGCGGCCGGTGCTGACCATGTAACTGTAGTGGGCCCGGAAGATATCGGCGGCGTAGTGGGATTGGGCCGCTGCGAAAACGGGGACGATTTCATCGCCGAACTGGATCGTACGCTGAAGGGTCGTCTGCGCCTCACGTTTGAGGGCGAAATAGCGCCCCTCAAGCATGTGGCGTTTGTTCTTTCCAAGGCGCAAGGCAAGGTTCACAGCCCAGGTCGTGCCCGACGGGGCGAGACCCAGATCTTCCTCGCCATCAATCAACGTGCCCGTGCCCAGAAGATCGGACGCGGTGCGAAAGGCCGTATCGGTCTTGTTGAAAAAGAGGCCGCCCCACGCCTCGATGCGCGGGCGGTGGGGGGCGCCGTCCTCGGCTCGGGCCGGTGTCCGGCAGAGGGCGGCCATGGCCAGGGCAAAAACCCCTAAGGCCAGGCGCCCAATTCGCGTCCGGCTGCGCCTCATCAGCGTTCCCAGCACCGCCTGTCCCCCGTCCTGGTCCGGATCCCCAGCAATGCAGCTTAAAGATCAAGTGTTGCCAAAGACTTGTCCGGCCCATGACCCGTGGGCCCGGAATGGCCCCATCTCGTCCCGTCTCCGGCCAATTTTGCCCCGTGTGCTCACCATCACAGGCCCCCGTGCATGTGATCGCTAGGGTCTTCTTGTCGGCGGCCCGAAGGACCCGCCGACGCGATCCTCAACCCAGGCCCGCCCCTGGCAAACGCCATGCGGGCTGCAACAGGAGACGGACCATGTCGAGACTGAGTTTCGCCGTGGCGGCCTTATTGCTGCTGGCCGTCGCCTGTGAGCCGTCGTTTGCGGCATCGATAGACAGGGACGGGGAGCCGGGTATCCGGCTGCATGCCCAGGCCCTGGAAACGATAATGCAGGGCGATTGGCCCACGGATAAAAGCCTGTTCGCCGACCACGCCGGTGTGGCCTCGGGGATCGCGTCGGAAGCTGAGGTCGTTTCCGGAACCGGCGGGCAGGAGGACTGAACGCATAAGACACGAGACGTTCGACAAAAAGCGCGCCGGGGCTGGCGCGCTTTTTCTTTTTGGCGTTCAGGTCAGAACGCGCACGACCTCCCGGGCGACGGCGGCGTGGACGGCGTCGGCCGACGCGGACATGGAATTCGGCGCATTGGTGAAACTGACGATGATCAGGGGCCCCTGTTTGGTGGTTCTGCTGCCCGGCGGAATGGCGAAGGCCACGTCATTGTTGGCGCCGTTCGGGTTGTTGGCTCCGCCCGGCCACGTGCCGGTTTTGTCGCCCACGGTCCAGCCCTCCGGCAGGCCGGCGCGCAGGCGTTTCAGGCCGGTGCGCGCCTCGATCATCCACAGCCGCAACTGCGTCCGGCTGGGCTCCGACAGGCGGTCCTTGAACAGATAGCGCCGCATGAGGCCCATCATGGCGAGCGGGCTGGAGGTGTCGCGCGGATCATCCGGCGAGCCGTGATTAAGGGCGGGCTCCATGCGGTCGAGGCGCGTGACCACATCGCCCGCGGCGCGCAAGCCGGCCGTAAAGCCGGCGGGCCCGTCCAAGGCGTCGATGAGCAGATTGGCGGCCGTGTTGTCACTGGTGATGACGGCCGCGGCGCACAGGGCGTCCACCGTCATGCCCTCGCCGCCGACGAAGTTTTCCGTAACCGGTGAATAGGAGACCAGGTCCTTGCGGGCGAAGGTGATCCGGCGGCTGAGGGTTTCCTCGCCCCGGTCGACCCGCTCCAGGATCTGCGCCGCCAGAAGCCACTTAAAGGTGGAGCACATGGCAAAGCGCTCGTCGGGGCGGTGGGAGACGGTCACATCCGTCGCCAGATTGCTGGCGGCCACGCCGATCCGGCCGCCAGTCTGCGCCTCAATGGCCGCAAAATCGGGCCTCACCCGGCCGGCCCCGAACGCGCAGCCGGTGAGGGCGGGCGCCGCTGCGGCCATGGCAAGGACCGCGCGCCGTGTATGCTGGAATGGCATGGGATCGCTCCCCTTTTCGGTTCAAAAAGCAGGGTGAGTTTACCGCGCCCCGAGGAGGGCGCCGGCGCAGGCGTCGAGGATGGCCTGCGCGTCGAGGCGGTAGGTGCGGTAGAGGTCCTGGAGGTCGCCGGTCTGGCCGAAGCGGTCGAGGCCGAGGGGCACCACCCGGTGGCCATGGACGCTGCCGAGCCAGCTCAAGGCCTGGGGCGCGCTGTCGTGCACCGTCACGATGCCCGCCATAGGGGCGAGGGGCGCGAGCAAGCGCGCGGCCGTGCTATTGGCCGGGCCCTCACCGGTCCAGCGGGCATCCTGGGCGAGGCGCCAGTTTGCATAAAGACGATCGGGCGAGGTGACCGCTAGCAGGCCGGCGCCGGGGGCATCGTCCTGGAGCGCGTCATGGGCCTCGAACGCTTCGGGCGCCAGGGCACCGCAATAGGCGATGGCGAGATCGGCGCCCGGTGCGGGCGGGCGTACCCAATAGGCCCCTTCCACGACGGCCTCGTCCCAGGACGGATCGGCGCGCGAGGCGGGCTGGGGCAAGGGCCGGGTGGACAGGCGCAGATAGACCGAGCCGCCGTCCTCGGCCTGCATGTGCTCCAGGGACCAGCGCAGAATCGCGGCGAGTTCCTCCGCATAGGCCGGCTCGAAATAGGTCAGCCCCGGCTGTCCCATGCCGATAAGGGGTGTGCTGATGGACTGGTGCGCGCCGCCCTCCGGTCCCAGGGTAACACCGGACGGCGTGGCCACGAGCAGGAACCGGGCGTCCTGGTAACAGGCGTAGTTGAGGGCATCGAGGCCGCGGGCGATGAAAGGATCGTAGAGCGCGCCGATGGGCAAGAGGCGCTCCCCGAACAGGGACCCGGTCATGCCGAGGGCGGCGAGGAGAATAAAGAGATTGTTTTCCGCGATCCCCAACTCAATGTGCTGGCCCGTGGGGCCGGCGCGCCAGCGTTGGGGCGAGGCGATCTTCCGGTCCCGGAAGACATCCGGCCGCTCTTTGCGGGAGAAAATACCGCGTGTGTTGACCCAGGCGCCAAGATTGGTCGAGACGGTCACGTCGGGCGAGGTTGTCACGATGCGCTGTGCAAGGGCATCGTCGGCCCGGGCGATCTCATGGAGGATCCGGCCGAAGGCAGCCTGGGTCGAGACGCTGTCGGGCATGGCCTCGCCGAGGCGCGCCGGAACGTCAAAGCAAGGCGCCGCGTGACGGCGCGCCTTGTCCGTATGGAACGGAACGGCGCGCAGATACGCCGCCACGTGGGAGCGTTCATTGTCCGACAGGCCGGCCAAAGGCTCCCATTCCTCGCCTTCGTCGACCTGCATCTGGTCGCGGTAGACGGCCATTTGATCAGGTGTCATCAGGCCGGCGTGATTGTCCTTGTGCCCCTGAAACGGCAGGCCGAAGCCCTTGATGGTGTAACAGATGAAAAGATGCGGGCCGTCGTCCTCGACCCCTTCGAAGACGGACAAGAGCGTGCGCAGACAGTGCCCGCCGAGATTGGTCATCAACCGGTGCAGGCGGTCGTCGTCGAGCCCATTGATCAGGCGCCAGATGGGACTGTTGGGGTCCAGGTCCTGGCCAAGCGCGTCGCGCCAGGCGCCGCCGCCCTCATAGGCAAGCGCCGCATAAAGATCGTTTGGACATGCCTCAATCCAGCGGCGCAGATCCTCGCCGCCGGGCTGCTCGAACGCCTCCTGCAGCAGGGCGCCCCAGCGCACCGGCACCACGCGCCAGCCAGCCGCTGCGAATATCCCCTCATAGCGGTCGATCATGCGTTCCGGCGTGACGGCGTCGAGGCTTTGCCGGTTGTAGTCCACGATCCACCAGGTGTTGCGGATGTCGTGCTTGGCGCACTCCAGCAGGGCCTCGTAAATATTGCCCTCATCGAGTTCCGCATCGCCCAACAGGGAAATCATGCGTCCCCGCGCGTCCGGCCGGCGCCAACCATGGGCCTCGAGATAATCCTGGGCTAGGGAGGCGAAGGCCGAAATGGCGACGCCGAGCCCCACGGAGCCAGTGGAGAAGTCGACATCGTCGGCGTCCTTGGTCCGGGAGGGGTAGGATTGCGCGCCGCCCAACCCCCTAAAACGCCGCAGCTGGTCGACCGTTTGGCGGCCCAGCAGATATTGGACGGCGTGGAAAACCGGCGAGGCGTGGGGTTTTACCGCGACCCGGTCCTCGGGCCGGAGCACCCGGAAGTAGAGGGCGGCCATGATGGAGGTCATGGAGGCGCAGGAGGCCTGGTGGCCGCCAACTTTCAGACCATCCCGGCTGTCGCGGACATGGTTTGCATGGTGGATCGTCCAGGTGGACAGCCACTGGATCCGGCGCTCAAGCAGGCTGAGGCATGTGATGTCGTGATCGGACAGCGCGGGGCTCGTGGAGCGTGTGTTTTGCGCCATGGCCATGTCGCGTCTCCCATGCGGCGGCATCCAGGGCGCATCGGGCGCCGCGTCGGCCGCTTCTAATCCATTGATAACAAAGCCGTGCCTGCCGGCATGGCCGTTTTGCGACCGGATCTTGCCATGGTTAACGCAGATCCACCTTCACAAATGCACGTTTAACCGGCACACTCACTGACCGAATGACGGGGGTGGCAACCGTTCGACGGACGGTGATGCCGATATGGGGCCAAGGCGCACGCCTTGTATGTTGTGGGACCATGCGACCTGGGAACCACGCCGTTTGGCGGGTTTAGGCCCGGGCGCGTGAACAGGTGTGTAAGAGCGAAACAAGACCACAGTCATCGCATGTCGTGATGCGTGAGAACGGCGACCTTGCGGCGCGGCGCGAACGGTTGTGTTGTGCAGTCCCGCCATGTGCCGCGTCAAGCGTGTGGCAGGCGCGGCGACATTGCAGGCATGCGATCTGACAGGCGCGGGTGTTTTGGGCACTTGAGCACCGTCCGCATGGCCAGGCCCTTGGCGCCGGCAAGGGGGCATGAGGCCAATGCGGCCAGACCGGGCGGGCATGAGCGGGAGGGTCAGACCGGGCGGGCCAGACCGGGCGGGCATGAGGTTTGCGCCGCAGCCTGGCCGGTGCCATGGGCTCTTCGGCGGCGAACGGGTCAGCCCGTTCGCCCCGGATCGTGCCGATAACTGGATGCCGACAACTGGACGATGGAAAGACGCCAAGGGGGAGCGCGGCGTCTTTCGAAAAATGAGAGGTCGACAGGCATGGTGATCGAACCAGCAGCAGGCGTGCGCCTTGGACGAGCGGAGCCCCGTTTCGCGCCCCGGCGGACCGTTTCTGTTGTCCTTGCCACATCGCTGCTGGTCGGCGTTGGCCTTGCTGGGTGTGCGGCTGGCCGCATCGAACCGCTCACCAAACCCGTGTCATCGGTTAGCGTCGGGTTGAACCCGGAACAGGTGGACTTGCGCATTGCCGCCAAGGCCGCGCAGCGCTCCCCCTGGGGGCAGGTCAGCACTGCCGCGTCGTCCTTTTCTTTGTCTTCGGTTTTCGCCGTCCTGGTCGATGGTCTTGGCGCGGTCGATGCGCAGCCCGTCGCGGACGGCGCCGCCGGCGCCCAGGCGGACGATCCGCGAGCGGCCCTGTCGGACGACGCGCAAGCCTATCTGGCCCAGATTGAGAGCCGGATCCTTGCGCCTGGCATGCGGATGGCCGCGCTTGAGGACGATCTGGCGGATCGGATCGGCCTGACGCGGCGCGTTTTGGCGGCGGCAAGCCGTGTTCTGGCTGCCCATCAGGTGGCGGCCCCGCTTTCTGGCGGCGCGGCGCGCGAGAGCGCACGCGATGACATGGCGTTGATCAATGATGCTCTTGAGGCGCTGGGCGATCAACGGACTATCTTTGCGGAAGTTGTTGGCCATGTCATGGCCCACGGCGAGGTCAGCGGCCTCGCGATCCGCGCCCTGAGCGTTTGGGGCCAGGACATCGAGGCGTTGGACCGGCTCCGTGACACGGTCGGTGAAGTGATCGTGAGTTGATCGGCCGGCCCGGTGGGTTCGCAAAACACGTTTTGAAGACGATCCAATCCTTTAGGCCGAAGCGGCCGACCATGTTCTCTCCACAATGTCATTTCGAGATACTGCAATCGCGCCTGCGGAGCGATGCGGGACAGATTTACCTGCGGCACAACGCACCCAATTCTTGTGTCAAACAGCCACATTATGGGGAAATGTTGGGTAACGTGCCGATGGGGGACTCCATGCGGTGGGGGATCTGCTAAGCTTTTCAGGCTGGCGGGGTGGCTCGATGGAGCGCGGCCACCGGCAGTGCGGCGACGGCCTTGAGGACAGGCCGACGGCTCTCCCGTGGGTCATGGGCGGGGAGGCCGGATCACCGAGGCACCGAACCGTCGGAGCGCCGAAAAACCGGGACCATGCGGCAACCGCTCATAGGGGATGGGGTCATGGATCGTTACCTTGCTCTTTTCTACGCACTGGATCGCCACGGCACCGTGGCCAGCACAGAGGCGCGGACAAGCAGCATCAGCCCCCTTCAGGACCCGAGCGATTTCAGCGATTGGGTTGTCGGGCAATATGCCGGCCTTATTGACGATTACGGCCCCCAGGCGAGCCATATGGGCTTTGCCGGCGTCTATGAGCAGCCCCATCAAAGCGTTCTGACGGTCGACCAGATCATGGCGCGCGTCGTGTCTTTCGAAGAAGGCGCGGACTCCGCGTTTTTTCAGCGCCACGACCACAACACAGCTTTCCTGAGCGAAATCGGACAACGTCGCTCGCTGGAGCGCGTGGTCGACTCGGCCGCCGAGCAGGCCCTTGACCTTTGGTATGAATACGAGCGCGAAATCCCGGATCATGCCCGCGATGGGTTTTCGGCCTACACGCTCGTCTATGTGGACTACGACGACGGCAGCGTGATCGCCGCGCCGATTTATCTGCACCAGGAATTCGACGCCGCCCTGACGAAGTTCATGATCGACGAGATCTTTGGCGTCATCGGACCCGTGGCGTTGTTCGAAGGGCTTTTGCAGCCCGTGGCGACGAGCGACATCCTTGAGCAGGCGGAAGGGTTCAAGGAGATCGAACAGGTGTCGCCGCTGGACGCGGATCGCGACGCGGGCATGATTTTGAAGATGGATCGGGGAGGATCAATCGTGGCGGCAGGCGTGAACAAGTCCGTACCCGATATTTTGGCCGAGCACCTGACCCGCAAGGCAGTCGAGGACTATGTGCATTCGGACACGGGCGACCTGTCGCGTCGGATCCGCGAGCGGGGCGGGGATGTTTTCGAGAGTTTTCTTGAAATCCTGACCGAAAAGCGTCCGCTGGTCCTCTTTGAGACTCAGTATTGGGAAGTGGCGGAGAATGTGGCGCGCTATATCGCCGAATGCCTCAACATGGATTTCGTCTCCGCGAATTCCTACTACGAGCCCTATGAGCAGCGCCGGTACAACTCGACCGACCGGGTGATTTTCTACGATGATCAGCTGTTCGCCGGCGATTACGAAATGGATCGCTCCACGGTCCGCAGTCTGATTAAGGAACTGGTGACCAGCCGGGACCTGGGTCTGATCGTGGTTTCGAACCCGCGGTCCGTGCCGCTGACCTTCCAGAACTATATGGACATGGAGCTGACGCTGCCGGCCATTGTCGGGCCGGTCCGTGACCGGATCTTCCGGGATATCCTGGGAGAAGAAGCCGCCCGGCTGCCCACGCTCGACAACTGGACCCGTTATCTGCTGCCCTATGATTTCCAGAAGGTGCTGGCCGCCGGGTTCACCGGGGCCCAGGCCGTCACGGAACTGCAGGAACGGGTGGACCGGCGCCTGTCCCGCCGCGCGGCCCACAACGCGCCGCGCCTTGCGGAGATTTACGGTCTCGGGGAAGCCAAAGAGATCGCGGATCAGCTTGTCGCCGATATTCGCCTCGCGGTGTCCGGTGAAATCGACTGGAATGAGGTCGACCGGGGCATGCTGCTCGTGGGACCTCCGGGCACGGGTAAAACCATGCTGGCCCGCGCCATTTCCCGGGAATCGGGCATTCGCTTCATCGCTGGCTCGGCCCTGGAATGGCAGGCTTCCGGCGCGCTCGATGCGCACCTGGCGTCCATTCGGGAGTTTTTTGCCGAGGCGCGCCGCTATGCGCCGACGGTCGTCTTCATCGACGAATTCGATTCCATTGGCAATCGTCAGCATCACCAGGGGCGCAACGATTATTACACCACCGCTGTCGTGAACTGCGTGCTGGAAGAATTGCAGGGCTTCCACGACCGGGACGGCGTGATCGTTATCGCGGCCACGAACGAGGCGGCCAAGATCGACCCGGCACTGAAGCGGGCAGGGCGCCTTGACCAAACCGTCACGGTGCGCCGGCCGAATGTGCCGAGTCTTGCGAAAATCTACGAATACCATATCGGCAAGCTGCGCGTGAAAGATCAGGTCGAAGATCCGATCGATACGGAGGAACTTGCCAAGCTGACCTTCGGTCAGACCGGCGCAGACGTTGAGTTCTATGTGCGCGGTGGACGGCGCCGGGCACGCAAGGAACGCCGTCCGGCCACCCAGGCCGATTTTGTCGCCGAAATCATGCGCCGTCCCCTCGGCGCCACGGGCATGCCCCGCATGACCGCCGAGGAGATCAAGCGCACGGCCGTCCACGAGGCCGGCCATGCCCTTGCGCAGCTTGTGGGCGAAACGCGGGGCATGGACATCTCCTATGTCTCCATCATTCCCCGCCCGGACGGAACGCTCGGCTTCGTGGCGTCCTATAACGAGCGGGTGGATGTGAAGAAGGCCGATGTCCTGGAGCAGGTGCGCGTCTTCCTCGCGGGCCGCGCCGCCGAGGAAGTCGTCTATGGCAAGGACAATGTGGGCGCGGGCTCCGGGGGCAGTGGTTCGTCGGATCTCGCCCAGGCGACCCGGCTCCTGGTGCGCATGTTCATGCAGCACGGCTATTCCGAAAAGAGCGGCTTGATCTGGTTCGACCTCGACCAGCGCGACAGCAGCAATCTCGATTTGCCAGCGGACGTGCGTGAGGAAGTGCGCCAGACGCTCGATCGCCAATACCGGGAAATCATCCGCTTGCTGAAGGAAAACCGCGCCAGCCTGGACCGGATCGTCAAGGTGCTCCTCGACAAGCAGGAAATCACCGGCAATGAGCTTCGGGACATGTTCCACCGGCGGGGCGGTGTCTTTGGTTGGCTGAACGGCAACCGGCGCGACGGGGACGGTCCGGATCACGATCATTCGGACGACGAGACCATCAACGGCGCATGACGCGGGCCGCGCCGCGCACGGCGCTTGTAACGGGGGCCTCGGCGGGGATCGGGGCCGCCTTCGCCGCCGACCTCGCCGCGCGGGGCTTCGGCCTCGTCCTGACCGCCCGGCGGACCGACCGGCTGGAGGATCTCGCGGAGCGCCTTGAGCGTGAGCATGGCGTGCCGGTGCTGGCCATCCCCGGCGATCTTGCGCAAACCGAGACGCCGGAACGGATCATGGCGGCCGTCGCGGATGCGGGCCTCACCGTCGACGTCCTCATCAACAATGCCGGTTATGGTCTACCCCCCCATTTCGCCGACCTGTCATGGCAGGAGCACCGGGATTTCCTCCAGGTCATGGTCACGGCGGTTGCGCACCTGACCCACCTTGTGCTGCCGGGCATGGTCGCGCGTGACTATGGACGCATTGTCCAGGTGGCATCGATTGCCGGCTTGTTGCCGGGCAGCATGGGCCACACGCTTTACGGCGCCTCAAAGGCGTTCCTGATCCGCTTCAGCGAGGCCCTGTCCCTCGAAATGGAGGGGCGCAATATTCGAGTTCAAGCCCTGTGTCCGGGCTTTACCTATAGCGAATTTCATGATGTCACCGGAGGCCGTGAGGAAGTTTCCACTTATCCTGGCTATATGTGGATGCAGGCGGAGGATGTGGTCCGGCGCAGTCTCGACGGGGTGATGGGGACCGGGCCCACCGTTCTGGTGACGGGGCGGTTCAATACGGCGGTCGCGACGGCGGCAAAGCTTTTGCCGCAATGGGCCTTGATGGCGTTGTCGCGTCGGCGCGCCCGCGCATCCTTGGCCCGAATGGCGGATCGGCAGGGGTAGATATGACGGTGACACATAAAGTGCGGGTGGGGCACGGCCTGGCGCGGCGCATCCGAGGCGTCCTGGCGGCCTGTCTTGCGGCGGGGGCGGCGGCCTGTATCAGTACGGACAATCCATGGCCCGCCGTGGCGACCGGACCCATCCCGGCCGTTGAGGGCCCTCTCATGCCAGCGGCGTTCCGGGTGCCCCAGATCGCCTTTGGTGATCAGTGTCCCCGCGATCTCAGCTTTTATCGGCTCCAGTTGCAAAATCCATCGCGCCTGCCGGGCGGGCTGTCCATGACCACCGAGGATGCCATTGTTCAGCACGGGTCCATGGTGGCGGCGCAAGATGCCCTGCGCGCCGAGATCCTCACCTTGCGCACGGGGCTTTCCCAAATCGCGGCCGTGCGTCCGCTCGATGACAGGACACGCCGTGAGACGGTGGATCGCCGGCTCGACGATCTGGCTGATCGGCTGCTTTACGCCCAAGCCCTACTCGCAGCCCTCGAATGTGAGCAGCGCAAGGGCAAGAAGGCCAACGCATAGCCGCTCCGCGGGAGCAGGCATGAGCGCTTTATCCGTGCCGTGATGACGCGTGCCCCTTCGTGCTGTCGCGGGCGAAACCGGGGCGGCGGCACGCCTGACTTTTTGCTGGCAGCGCCACGCGCGGCGCAAAGGCACTCGTGCATCTGGCATATACAACACCAGCGCGCGGCCGCTTGACACCACAGATTAGCAAATCTACACCAATCGCCATAATATGCGCAGCAAGTCGAAAGGCTGTTGGTGGGGTAGTTTTGATATGAACCGTTTTCTGTATTCAGCCGGCGTTGTCGCCTTGAGTTGTGGCCTTTCCGGCTGCTTCTTGTTCGGTAGTCTCGATACGATTGAGACGTCTTCATTTGAAGAGACTTCGCCGTCAACGGGTAATGATGCAGATCCAACACCGAGCGGTGAAGCCGATCCCACACCGAGCGGTGAAGCGGATCCCACGCCCA
>CAYYTT010000004.1:54129-68538 GCA_964474635.1 uncultured Alphaproteobacteria bacterium
ACACCGAGCGGTGAAGCCGATCCCACACCGAGCGGTGAAGCGGATCCCACGCCCAGCGGGGATAGCGATCCGGGTACGGAGGGCGGTACAGGCGGCGACAGCGGCTCCGGCGGCACGGGCGGTGATAGCGGCTCGGGCGGTACTGGCGGTGACAACGGCTCCGGCGGCGGAACTGGCTCTGGCGGGTCCAGCGGGTCTGGGGGCTCCAGCGGGTCTGGCGGCTCCGGGTCCGGCACGGATGATTTCACGTCCCTCTCCGGCGTCATCGGCCGGACCTTCACCGAGGACACGCAGTTCGACGGGACCAACAACGCCACCCGCACCACCGGGTCCAGTGTTGACACCGACGGGCTCAACGTTGCCGATGACCCTGTCCTGATCGTGCAACCGGACGCCAATGGCGCTGTCCGTGCGATTTCCGTGAGCGTGAACAACCAGAGTTATACGATTACGGATCAAAATTTCGACGGTTTTGATACCTACAACGCCAGTGGCGGCAACATCACCGAAAGCTTCTTTGAGACCAACGTAGTGCAAGGCGGCAGTGCGGCCGAGCTTGGGCTTTTGTCCTTCGACAGTCTCGACTTGGACTTCATTCAAGTTGGCGTGCTGACGACTGGCACAAACAATGACGATGTGGACTTCGCCAACATCTTCGCCGCCGCGATTACACCGGCTGGCGTGGACCCGGCACAGTCGATCCCGACCGTCGGCGGGGCCACCTATACTGGACAAAGCTATGGCGGCGTTTTCGATGCCACCAACGTCAACCTGGACGACGGGCCGATCATCTTCACTTCGGATGTTAGTGTGTCGGTGGACTTCGTGACCACCGGGGTGACCGGAACACTCAATAATTTCCAGTATTTCGATGGGGACACGACGCTGCAGACCAACGATTTCAATCAGCCTTTCACCTTCGGCTTCACGGGAACCTTCGACCGTCCGTCTGCGGAATTTCAGGCCGGCATTTCGCAAGGCGGAACCGGGGTCGTCTCGGGCGTTTTCGGCGGAGATGCATCGGAGATCGGGGGAACCTTCAGCGTTTCAGCACCCTTCGGCGCCGGGGGAGAAGCCGTGCTGGTGGGCGGCTTCGCAGGCGAGACGAACGACATCGCGCCGCCGCCCTGATCGCGCCGCGACCCCGACCGCGCCCGCCGATTTAACGGCAAACGGGCATCGATTATGGCGCGGGGCGATTAACCCGCATCGCGCTTAAGGCGATGGCCGTGGCCCGGCGCCCTCGCGCCGCCTCCGCGGAGCGCCCCAAAAGGCCCGATGGGGGCGCGTGAGCGCAAAGAACACAGAGAAACGGCGTGCTGGCTTCAGCTTGATCCAGATTTCTCGCCCGCTGCTCTTGCCGCATGGCCGCGGCACACCCCATGGCAAACGGCATCTGTCCCTCGGACGATGCCGTTTTTTTGGTGAAGAAGCCCAATGGAGGCGGCTTTTTCCCCGGTGGTGGCCTTGGGTCCTGCGGCCTGTGCCGTTGAAACGGCGCGGCGGCTCAAGGGTCGCTGTCCTTAGGACTTTGCTGGCGCGCCAGAACCCAAGGCAGGCCGGCGGTGGAGGCGGGCCTGATCCTGCCCCAAGGGGCGGCCTGAGGCATGCGCGGCCCGGAGTAACGAAGAGCCATGCGTATCCTGGTTTGGTTTTTGTACAGAGCAGGCCTGGTCCTGGCCGGAGGATGTGTCCTTCTCGCACTTTCCGGCGGTCTGCCCAGCCGCGCGCAAGACGCAAACGAAGAAGGCGGCGAGGTCATTCGCCTTGAGGGCGAGGCCGCGCTCGAGGCCGCTGTGGTGCTGGCCATTCGCGCCAAGGACTGGCGAACCGCCCTGGGGATTATCGAGGCCTACCCCGCGGACTTAAGGGCAACACAGCAAATCCGGTTTGTGGAAGCCTTCGTGCAGCGCAATCTGGGCGCCCGGCGGCGCGCCATCGATCTTTATCAGCGGATGCTCGCCGAAGACGACAGTTTAATCCGTGTGCGTTTGGAATTGGCTGCCACATTCCTTGAAATCGGCGCCGAACGCGCGGCCGAACAGCAATACCGTCTTGCCCTCGCCAGCGATCCGCCCGCACGGATCAGTGCCTTCATTCGCCAGGCGCTGGCGACCCTGGCCGAACGCCGGCGTTGGCGCTTCTCAGTCCAAGGGGCGCTTGTTCCCGATACAAATGTCAATTCCGCGACCCAGGCCGAAACCGTCAGCGTGGCAAGCCCCATTGGACAGGTCGACACGGTGCTGACGGAACAATCGCGGGAGCGGGCGGGCATCAGCCTGTTCGCCGTCGGCTCCATCGACCGGTTCGTCACCCTGGCCCCGCGCCGGCGGCTGCGCTTTTCCAGCTTTGCGCGGGTGGTGGAGAATGAGGGCGGAAACTTTGACGATTACACCGTCGGTGTCGGGTTCGGCCCGGAACTGAGGATCGGCAATGTGGAAGCGGCCCTCCAGACGACGCTGGCGCAGCGCTGGTTTGGCGGGCGCCTGTTTTCGCGAACGCTGGACATGCGCCTCAATCTGGTGCGCTCCCTGTCCCAACGGGTGCGGGGCGAGGCCGCCATTTCGATTATCAAGGTCAATGACTTTTTCGCCGACGCGCGGGACACGCTGATCTACGGAGTCGATTTCAATCCCACTTTTTTTGCCAGCCCACGGCGCTTTTGGCGCCTGCTGACCTCCATCCGGCGCGGCGATGCGCAGGGCGATTTTGAAAGCTACTGGCTTGGCCGGCTTGGCGGCGGGATCTATCAGGCGCTTTTCTGGGGGCTCGCGGTCTATGCGGAAGTGGGCCTGAGCTACCGGATACACGACGATCCCAATCCATTTTTCGCAATCACCCGCGAAGATCTGCAGCTCAGTGTCGTGACGCGGCTGTCAAAGCGTGACTGGACCCTCTATGGGTTCACGCCCTTTATCGGCGGGCAGATTCTGCGTAACGAATCCACGCTGCCCATCAATGACTTCAACCGGGAGCGCATCGAGTTGGGCGTTACACGGACATTCTAAACCGCCCTACGGCCCTCATGGGCGCGCACCGTCCCGCTCACGCGGATCATCGAGTTTGATCACGGTCCCGCCCTTCATGACGAAGTCCACCGTTTCAAGTTCGCGAATGTTTTCGAGGGGGGAGCCGTCCACGGCCACCATGTCCGCCAACATTCCAACCTTCAATTGCCCCCGGTCTTCAACGCCGAGCAGTTCGGCGGCATTGATCGTGGCCGATTGCAGGGCGTGGAGCGGCGTCATGCCCCGGCGTACCATGGCGTGGAACTCCCGGCCCACCTCCGTGTGGCGCAAGACGCCGGAGTCCGAACCGAAAGCGATTTTCACACCGGCCTCCAAGGCCAGCTTGAAGCTGCGGTCCCGGTGGGCGCGCAGGGCCGTGGCCTTCGCCCGGGTCCAGGGCGGGGTGTTTTCGGGCAAGGGAATATCGGCAAGGTAAATGGTCGGCACCAGGACGGTGCCCCGCCGGACCATCTCATCCACAATCTCGGGCGTCATGACCGAACCGTGCTCAATGGAGGCAACGCCGGCCTTGATGGACGCAAGGATGCCATCGGCGCCGTGGGCGTGGGCCATCACCTTCAAGCCCTGGCGTCTGGCCTCCTCCACGACCGCATGCAGTTCGGGGGCGGAGTATTGTTGGGCACCGGGCAACTCTCCGCGCGAAAACACGCCGGCGGTGGCGCACACCTTGATGACTTTCACACCGTGTTTGGCCTGGTAGCGAACGGCCCGCAGAATTTCGTCGACACCGTTCGCAATGCCCTGGTTGGGTCCGAGTTCCATGATCCCGGGGGCAAATCCGCCCACGTCGCAATGGCCGCCCGTGATGGAAATGTAGTGACCGGCCGGAAACATGCGCGGCCCTTCCACGCGTCCCGCTTCGATGGCGCGCATCAGGGCCACATCGGGAAAGCCGGGCCAGGCGCCGGCATCGCGCACGGTCGTGAAGCCCCCCCGCAAGGTCTGCCCACCGAACAAAACACCGTAGAGCGCCCAGTCGGCGGGCGTTTCGAGGACCGGGGCCCGGGTCCAGTGGTCGGCGGTGAAAAAATCGAGGGTGACATGGGTGTGCATGTCCATGAGGCCGGGCAGGAGCGTGCGGTCGCCCACATCAATGCGCTCCGCGTCGCCGGGCACACGGTCCGGATTTACGGCCGTGACCCGTCCGTCCTCGACCAGAATGCGCGCGGGACTGATCGTCTCGCCCGTCGCCACATCGATCATGCGGGCCGCTTCGACGAGTGTCACGTCCGCGCGCGCGGGCGGCAGGGCGGCAAGAAGCGCAAGGCCGGCGAGGGCGAGACGGGGGAGCAGTGCGGGCATGGAGCGACCTTTCAAGACTGCGCCAGGCAAGCCTTCGACGGTCGGCGGGTGTATCGCTCCGGCCGCGTCAGGGCCGCGCCGATGGGCGCCTCACGTCCACCCTGTCTGGCGTTTGACCAGAGCAATGTACCAGTCCCGAGGCAGCCATTTCAGGACTTTGAGCTGATAGGTGAAAATTTTTGGGAAGGTGATCTCGAAAGCCTGGCGCTTGAGACCTTTGACGATCAGATCGGCCGCCTTTTTCGACGGGATCATGAATGGCTTTGGGAATTCGTTGTCGTCCTGTGCCGGGGTTTCCACAAAACCCGGATTGATGACCGACACGCGCACCCCGTGGCGGTCGAGTTCGATTTTCATCGCCTCGGCCAGATTGATGAGGGCCGCCTTGGTCGCGCCATAGGCGGCGCTGGTCGGCAGGCCGCCATAGCCCGTGACCGAGGAGACGATGGCGATATGGCCCTTGGCGCGGCCGATCATCCGGGGAATGACGGGTTCCAGGCCATGCACCGTCCCCATCAGATTGACATCGAAGGACTTGCGAAAGGTCTCCGCGTCAAGCTCGGGCACCTCGAGCGGCAGATAGATCCCCGCATTGAGCACAACGAGCGCCAACGGCCCATGGGCGCCTTCCATGGCCTCCACGGCCTCAGCCATGGCTTGCCTGTCCGTTGTGTCGGCCGGGAACGGGTGGATCGATCCTGTCAGGTCCGCCGCTTCGCGCGACAGGGCTTCGAGCGCATCCGCCGACCGGGCCGTTGCCGCAACGGTCCAACCTTCCCCGGCGAGCGCCAGGGACAGGTCCCGGCCGATCCCGGAGCTTGCGCCCGTGACCCAGGCAATCCCGTCCGCGGGGCTGACGACTTGATTACGCATGGTCCTTTTCCTTCTTCTTATCCTTGGAGCCTCTGGAGGATGAGCTGATCTCCCGGAAGAAACGGGCCGAGTCCTCTGCCACCGCCTCGCGCCGGTCGGCATTCATCTTGGCCAGGGTCCGGTAGGGCATGGCGAGGCGTGGATTGTCTTCCAACGTCTTTTCGTTTTCGATCAAAAAGTTCCAATACAGATAATTGAACGGACAGGCCTGTTCACCGTTCTTTTTGGATACCTTGTAGTGGCAGGATTTGCAGTAGTTGGACATGCGGTTGATGTAGGCGCCGCTTGCCGCGTAAGGCTTTGAGGCCAGAAGCCCTTCATCGGCAAAAAGAGCCATGCCGTGGGTATTGGGCAGCTGTACCCATTCATAGGCGTCCGCATAGACAATCAGATACCATTCGTTCACCTCATCCGGTGACAAGCCGGCGAGGAGGGCGAAATTGCCCGTGATCATCAACCGCTGGATATGGTGGGCATAGGCGTTGGCCTTGGTTGTGGCCACCGTGTCCCGGATGCAGGCCATGCGCGTGTCGCCGGTCCAAAAAAAGTCTGGGAGCGGACGTTTGGCGCCGAATGTGTTGCGCTTTTTGTAATCCGGCATTTCGCGCCAATAAATCCCGCGCACGAACTCCCGCCAGCCCAAAATCTGCCGAATGCACCCTTCGGCCGCATTCAACCGCACCTTGCCGTTTTGGTAGCGCTTTTCGGCCGCTTCACAACAGGCGAGCGGATCAAGCAGGCCGGCATTGAGATATTGCCCGATCAGGCTGTGGAACAGGAACGGATCGCCCGCGCGCATGGCATCCTGATAGGTGCCGAATTGCGGCAGGCAGACATCGAGGAAATGGGTGAACAGCGCCTCTGCGTCCTCGGCCGTCACGGCGAAATCGAAAGGTTCCAGGTCGCCGAAATGATCCGCAAACGCCGCGTCCACTTCCATGATCACCGCGCGCGTGATGGCATCGGCCTCGATGCCCAGCCGGTCCGGCGGCGTCACCGTGTCGGGCAGGGCGTCCCGGTTGTCGGCGTCGTAATTCCATTGCCCCCCCGTGGGTGAGCCGTCCGGTTCCAAGAGGATGCCGGTCTTGCGCCTCATTTCACGGTAGAAAAATTCCATACGGAGTGTCTTGCGCCCTTCGGCCCAGGCATCGAACTCCCCATGGCTTGCGATAAACCGATCATCGTCGCGGATTTCGACGCGCATGTTGAGTGCGCGGGCCCAGCCGGCCATGTCCTCGGCCAGTCGGTACTCACCGCATTCGGTGACCACCACCTGATCGAATTCGCCATCTCGAACCGCGCGGCGCACTTCTTCGGCGAGGCTTCCCTCATTGTGCTGATCGTCATGGCGGACATAACGAACGTCAATGCCCTCATCTTCCAGCGCGGCCGCGAAATGGCGCATGGCTGAAAAAAGGAATGCGATCTTCTTTTTATGATGGCGGACATAGGTCGCCTCGGCTTTCACCTCGGCCATCAGAACCGTGTCGTGATCCAAGTCGATATCACGCAGTGAGCTGATGGATCGGCTGAGCTGATCGCCCAGCACGAGGCGAAGCGTTCTGGTCTTCGACATGACCGCTCCTGGACTGAGAGATGAAACGTGGGACGGGACAGGCCCGGGACATTATTCCCGGGCAAACAGATTGAGAATGCGCCCCACCGGTCCCGTCAGGCGCATGGGCGCATCCACGACCGCAAGGCAGATGCAGTCGCGCCCTGGATCGGCGATGGGCCGGTGATTGACCGACCCGTCGGCCGTGCAGACATCGCCGCGATGATAGGAGCCGCGGATGTCATGGAAACTGCCGGACAGGACGAGCGTTAACTCGAGGCCGCGGTGCGTGTGGCTGGGGATCGCCCGATCTGCACCAATTTTGAGCAGCCGCGCTTCCCCGTCCTGGGAAGTGCGGTCGCGGCCGACCGACGGCAGGGGATAGTCCCAAATGCCCGGAAAAATCGGTTGCCACGGCACGTCTTCAATCCCGCATCCAACTGCCTCACGCAGGGCGCTAGGCAGAACCGGATCGCGCGGCACGGGACAGGCGGTATCAATGGTGGATGTGCTGTGGTCATGCTCGCCATGGTCGATCAGGGCGAAGGCGTCGCCCTGCGCCATGGGCACGGCGTTGAGGGTCCCCCCATCGAAGACCATCGAAGCGGCCACATCTTCATACAGTTGCACCGTGCGCCGGCAATCGGGGCAGTAGGTTAAATGGGCCCCGATGAGCAGCGCCTTGCTCCGCGCGCTAACGCCGGCCGCGTATTCCAAGAGTAGATCCTCTGGCGGGTGGTAGTTCATGGGACCAACCGTTACTGAAAAAGAAAAGGTGAAGGCGGAAAGGCTCATCCTGCCCATGCTCCGCTTAACCACCCTTGACTTGGAACAAGATCTAGGACGAAGAGGCCGGCCGTCCACCCACAGTGCGCGGGTCAGCCCTGCCGGTTTTGCAGACCCTCGCGGGGCCTTGCGCCGCGCGAGGCGCACTTCGAGCGGGATTGGTTGCGATGGGGTGCAACCGATGCGGCCTGACGCCATGCCCCCTGCGCCCAACCCCCCAGGGCGCCGCTTAGGCCTGGATTGTTCGCCCTGGCTCACATCTTTCACCAGGGCATGAGCGTTGCCATGTCACCGCTTCGGCGCCGCGAGCGCGCCACCGGCGGCCCAGAGGTTTGGAAAAACAGGGCTGAGATCCTGGAAGACACAGAATGGACGGCGCGATGACGATCAAAGACGGCCTTATCCCTTCTATTGGCAAGACACCGCTCATTCGGTTGCGCAGGGCCTCCGAGCTCACGGGTTGCGACATATTGGGCAAGGCCGAGTTCATGAATCCCGGCCAATCCGTAAAAGACCGGGCCGCCCTTGGCATTGTTCAGGACGCGGTGGACAGCGGCCGCCTTCGTCCTGGCGGGGTGATCGTGGAAGGAACGGCCGGTAACACCGGGATCGGTCTTGCGCTTGTGGCCAACGCCCTTGGGTTTCGCACGGTGATCGTGATCCCGGAGACCCAAAGTCAGGAGAAAAAAGACACGCTACGCCTGTTCGGCGCGGACGTGATCGAAGTCCCGGCCGTGCCCTACAAGGACCCCAACAACTACGTGAAAATGTCGGGCCGCTTGGCCGAGAAAATCGATCGCGAGAACCCCAATGGCGCGATCTGGGCGAACCAGTTCGACAATGTCGCCAATCGCCGGGCCCATTACACCACGACGGGCCCGGAAATCTGGGAGGAAACCGGCGGCAAGGTCGATGCCTTTGTCTCGGCCGTCGGCACCGGGGGCACGCTTGCCGGGGTGTCCATGGCGCTCAAGGAACGCAACAGCCGCATCGTGACGGCGCTGGCCGATCCCATGGGCGCTGCGCTTTACAATTTTTACAAGCACGGCGAGCTGAAAGCCGAGGGCTCTTCGATCACCGAGGGCATCGGGCAGGGGCGCATTACGGCGAATCTCGAGGGTGCGCCCATCGATCATGCCTTCCAGATCCCCGACAGCGAAGCCATTCCCATCGTCTTCGATCTGCTGGAACATGAGGGGCTGTGCCTGGGCGGTTCGGCCGGCGTTAACGTTGCCGGTGCCATCCGTTTGGCACGCGAGCTTGGTCCCGGGCATACAATCGTGACCATCCTGTGCGATTATGGAACACGGTATCAAAGCAAGCTCTTCAATCCGGAATTCCTGACATCGAATAACCTGCCGGTGCCCAATTGGCTGACGCGTCCTCCGATCGCCGCACTGACGTGACGGCGCGCCAAGCCAGCCAGCCGGTCACACAGTCTTAAGGGAGACACGCCATGACCGCCTTGAAGGGACCCGATCCGCTCGTGACCACGGGCTGGCTCGCCGATCACCTGAATGCGCCGGATGTGCGTATCGTGGATGCGTCCTGGTACCTGCCCGACGAGGACCGCGACCCGAAGGCCGAATATGAGGCGGGCCACATCCCCGGCACGATCTTCTTCGATCTGGACGATGTGCGGGACACGGACAGCCCCTATCCCCACATGCTGCCCGACCCGGCCAAGTTTTCCTCCCGGGTGCGCTCCATGGGCCTCGGCGACGGTCACCGGATCGTTGTCTATGACGGGGCGGGGCTGTTCTCGGCCGCGCGTGTCTGGTGGATGTTCCGCGTCATGGGCCACCAGGATGTGTTCGTGCTCGATGGCGGCCTGCCTAAATGGCGCGCCGAGGGCCGCGAGCTTGAGGACCTGCCCCCACTCGGCGCGGGCACGCCGCGCCACTTCACGGCGCGCAAGTTGACCATGATGGTCGAAGACACCTCCGGGGTCGCGGCGGCGGTCCAGGACGGCCGCCAGCAGATCGTCGACGCCCGCTCACCCTGCCGCTTCGCGGGCGAGGAAAACGAGCCCCGGCCTGGCGTTCGGCCCGGCCACATCCCGGGCAGCCGCAATGTCCACTATCGCACCTTGCTGAACGACAACGGCACCATGAAAGGCGCCGACGCCATCCGTTCCGCCTTCGATCAGGCCGGCGTGGCCTGGGACGGTCCCATCATCGCGACCTGCGGCTCGGGGGTCTCGGCCGCCATTCTGGTCCTGGCCCTGACCCGGGCCGGCCACCCCAAGGTCTCGCTCTATGACGGCGCCTGGGCCGCTTGGGGCAGCCGCCACGATCTGCCCATCGCCAAGGGCCGGTCCTGACCGCGCCGGAGGCATGCGCCATGGGACAGTTCCTTGAGACCACGGTCACCAAGCTGGAGATGACGGCACGCCCGTCGGGGTTTCATCCACCGCCGCCCCTGGGCCAGGTTGCCGTCCTCCAGGCGAAGGCCATCCCGGTCAGCTTCTATCGCTATCTTTACGACGCGGTGGGCGGGCCCTGGTGCTGGGTGGAGCGCAAACGCCTCGACGACAAGGCCCTGGCGGAGGTCCTCGGGCAGGAGAGCGTGCAGGTCTTCGTGCTCTATGTGGACGGGGTGCCGGCGGGCTTTTGCGAGCTGGAGTGGGCCGCCATGCCCACTGCCAATCTCAAATATTTCGGCCTGACACCGGATTTCACGGGGCGGCGCCTGGGCCCGTTTTTCCTTGACCAGACCCTCGATCTCCTTTGGGCACGCGGGCCCGAGCGGGTGACCGTGGACACCTGCACCCTCGACCACCCCAAGGCCTTACCGCTCTACCAGCGGGCCGGGTTCGTGGCCTTTGAGCAGGAACGCCAGACCCTTGAGCTTCTGGATGGCCAGACCCCGCCGCCAAGCTACCGACCCGGCGCTCCCCACCCGGCGCCTGGCAGTCGCCCCGCCGGAGGCCCCGTGCTAGCGTCGGTGACCTAACCGGAAGGCCCCTGTCACAATGCTGCGCCTTCCATGACATCGTCGACCCAGGGGAGTTTGGGGATGAAGGCATTGTCTTTGGCGCTGATGCGCGTTTCGCTCGGGTTTTTGATGATCATCTGGGCGGTGATCAAAGTCTCCTCGCCCGAGCGCGGCGTGGGCCTGTCCGACAAATATTACGGTGGCCTCTTTTCGGTTGCCGACGTCCAGTTTTATTTCGGCATTTTCCAGATTGTGCTCGGCGTGATGGTGATCATCGGGCTCCTCAGCATCGTGACCTTCGTGCTCCAATTCGCCATCAATGCCTTTACGGCCGGCGCGATCTGGAAATCGATCATCGACCCCCTGGGGCTCGTGTTCGAGAACACCAATATCCTGTTCTACCCCTCCTTGACGGTCGCGCTTGCCTGCCTCGTGCTGATCGCGTTCCGCAAGGAGGACACTTTGTCCGTGGACGGCGTTCTGTCCAGGCGTAAGACTGACTGAGGCGTTGCATAGTCCCTGAGGGGTCAGCGGCGTATTCGGCCCGTGCCGCCGCATGGGCCTGCGGCGCGCTTGAGGCCCTTGGGTGCTTGTGGTCCTGGGGTGCTTCAGGCCCTGGGGCGCTTGAGGCCCTTGGGTGCCGGTCCAAAGGGGGCCAGGCCAGGCTGGAGGATGAACCGTGAGCGTATCGGACCGTTCCGTGGGCCTGCCGGGCCTGACCCTTGAAGACGCGCGCGCGACCCTTTCGGAGGTGTATCTCGAAGACGAAACCCGTGTCGTCGCCCGGATCATCGACGCGGCCCGGCCAAGTCACCGGGACCGCGACCGCATCCTGGCCCGTGCCCGGGACTTGGTGAAGGTCATCCGCCGGGGGCGGCGCCCGGCCGGCGGGATCGATGCCTTCCTGCAGGAATACGCCCTCTCCAGCGAAGAAGGCGTGGTGCTCATGTGCCTCGCCGAGGCGCTGTTGCGCATTCCCGATGCGGAGACGGCGGATCTTCTGATTAAGGACAAGATCGGGAACGCGGACTGGGAACGCCATCTGGGGCGCTCGGAGTCCCTGTTCGTCAATGCCTCAAGCTGGGGGCTCATGTTGACGGGCCGGGTGGTGCGCCTTGATGACGAGACCGTGCAGGACGCCAGCCGCATCCTGCGCCGTCTCGTGCACCGCAGCGGGGAGCCCATCATCCGTCAGGCCATGCTGCACGCCATGCGGATCATGGGACGCCAATTCGTTCTGGGGCGGACCATTGCCGAGGCCATGCGCGAGGCGCGGCCCGGCATGGAGCGCGGCGTGCGCTATTCCTTCGACATGCTGGGCGAGGCGGCGCGCACCCAAAAGGATGCCGAGCGATACTACGGCGCCTATCTGAACGCGGTCATGGATGTGGGCGCGGCGGCGCGCAGCCAGCCCGGCGATATCCATGCCCGCAACAGCATTTCGGTAAAGCTCTCCGCGCTCCATCCGCGTTATGAGGAAAGCAAACGCGCGCATGTCCTCGAAACGCTGGTGCCCAAACTCGTGGCCCTGGGGCGCGTGGCGCGCGATGCCGGTATTGGCCTGACCGTCGATGCGGAGGAGGCGGACCGTCTCGACCTGTCCCTCGACGTTATTGAGGCGGCGGCACGGTCGGAGGCTTTGAGGGGCTGGAACGGTTTCGGCATGGCCGTTCAGGCCTATCAAAAACGCGCCATGGGCGTGATCGACTGGATCACGGTGCTGGCCCGGGATTTGGGCGTGCGCATGCCCGTGCGCCTTGTGAAGGGCGCCTATTGGGACACGGAGATCAAGTTTCACCAGATCATGGGCGTGGAGGATTTTCCGGTCTTTACCCGGAAGATGGCGACGGATGTGTCCTATCTCGCCTGTGCCCGTGCCATGCTCGCCGCGCCGGATGCCTTTTATCCGCAGTTCGCCAGCCACAACGCCCACACGGTGGCGGCTTTGTCCGTCCACGGCGACATGGGGTCGCCGGATGCGCCGGCCCCCTTCGAGTATCAGCGCCTGCACGGCATGGGTGAGCCCCTGTTCCGCGAGATTGAGCGCGGGGCCCTGGGCCGGCCCTTTCCGGTGCGGGTCTACGCCCCCGTGGGCAGCCATGAGGATCTGCTTGCCTATCTGGTGCGCCGCCTTCTTGAAAATGGCGCCAACAGCTCTTTCGTGAACCGGCTCGCCGACGATGCCGCGCCCATTGACGAGATCGTCGCCGATCCGGTTGACCAGCTTGACCGCCTGCCAGTCAAGCCCCATCCGCGCATCGCACGCCCGCGCGATGTGTTCCCGGGACGGAAAAACGCTGTCGGTCTTCTCCTGACGGAGCGGACCGTTCATCGCCCCTTGCTCGCGGCCATGGCGAGGCAAACCGAGGCTCCGTTCACGGCCGCGCCCATCATCGCGGGCCGGATGATCCTGGACGCCTCGCCCGCCAAGGTCATTCAGGACCCCGCCGATCGCCGGTGCGTCGTCGGCCATGTGCACGAGGCCGGACCGGACGAGGTGGAGGCCGCGCTTGCCCGGGCCCAGAAGGCGGCCGACCCGTGGGACGCCGTGGGCGGCCAGGTCCGCGCCGATATCCTGGAAAAGGTCGCCGACCTCTATGAGGCCAATCTCACCAGGCTGATGGCCCTGTGCGTGCGCGAGGCCGGCAAGAGCGTCCCGAATGCGCTCGCCGATGTGCGCGAGGCCATTGATTTCCTGCGCTATTACGCCGTGGAGGCGCGCCGGCATTTCGCCCTGCCCGAAACGCTGCCCGGGCCGACGGGCGAGCGCAATCAGATCAGCCTGCATGGGCGCGGCGTCTTCGCCTGTATCAGCCCCTGGAATTTCCCTGTGGCAATCTTCACCGGACAGATTGCCGCTGCGCTGGCCGCCGGCAATGCGGTCTGCGCCAAACCGGCCGAACAGACACCCCTAATCGCCGCCGAGGCCGTGCGCCTGTTCCACGACGCCGGCGTGCCCGGCGACGTGCTGGCGCTGCTGCCGGGCGATGGGGCGCGCATCGGCGGCGCCCTGGTGCGCGATCCGCGCATTGCCGGTGTTGCGTTCACAGGCTCGACCGAGACCGCGCGCCTGATCAATCGCTCCCTGGCCGAGCGGGACGGGCCCATCGTGCCGTTGATCGCCGAGACGGGCGGCCAGAACGCCATGATCGTGGATTCATCCGCCCTGCCAGAGCAGGTGGTCAATGACGTGCTGGCCTCCGCCTTCGACAGTGCCGGCCAGCGCTGCAGCGCCTTAAGGGTGCTGTGCCTGCAGGACGATATCGCCGACAAAGTGATCACCATGCTGAAGGGGGCCATGGAGACCCTGAAGGTCGGCAATCCCATGGATCTGTCCACGGATGTGGGGCCGGTGATCGACACGGATGCCCTCTCCATGCTGGAGAGCCATGCGGCGCGCATGCAGCGGGATGGCACAGTGCTCATGCAGGTCCCGCTTGGTCCGGAGGCGGCCTATGGCACCTTCTTTGCCCCGCGCGCGGTGGAGATCGACAGCCTTGACCGGTTGGGCCGGGAAGTCTTCGGCCCCTTCCTCCATGTGCTGCGCTTCAAGGCCGAGCGCCTGGAGGCCCTGTGCGATGCCATCAACGCCACCGGTTATGGCCTCACACTCGGGGTGCACACGCGCATTGAGGAAACGGTGCGGCGGGTCGTGAACCGGGTGAAGGTCGGCAATGTCTATGTGAACCGCAACCAGATCGGGGCCGTGGTGGGCGCCCAGCCCTTTGGCGGCGAGGGCCTGTCCGGCACGGGGCCGAAGGCGGGCGGACCCCATTACCTGTTCCGCTACGCCACCGAGCGCGTCGTCAGCACCGACACCACTGCCGCCGGCGGCAACGCCGACCTCATGTCGATGCAAGGCGAATAAGGGGCGGGGCGCCCTCGGCGCTCCCCCTAGTGCCTCCCACGAGATGAATTTCCCAGCCT
>CAYYTT010000005.1:0-52817 GCA_964474635.1 uncultured Alphaproteobacteria bacterium
CAACAGCTCGCAAGGCACCGCCTATCCGGACTACGGGTATCTGGTCGCGAGCCTCGATCTCGATCCGGCCGATACGGACAAATATGTGACGGCAATGCGCGAGGTTGCCGCCGAAATTCTCGAAGACGGGATCAGCGACGACGAGTTCCAGCGGGCCAAGCAGCCCATCGTCGAGGCCGTGGAAGAGCAGCTTGAGCGCAACCCCTATTGGATGGGCGCGGTCGTCTCCGTGGCCCAGTCCCAACCGGAAGAAATCGAGGCCGCTCGAACGCTCCTGGAAGACTATCAAAGCGTGACCAAGGAGGAGGTCGAAGCGGTGGCACGCACCTATCTGACCAGCCCCGGCCTGCCCATTGTCATTCTGCCTCCGGAGAAAGACGCCGAAGAGGCGCAAAGCGGGTCGGGCGATGACACGGGCGAGGACAAGGCCGAGAACTGACCATCCGGCGGGAGGATCGCGCCCCATGAAACTCTATGGCTATTGGCGGTCCTCCGCCGCCTACCGGGTCCGCATCGCCCTTAATCTGAAGGGCCTTGCGGCCGAACCTGTCGTTGTCACCCTGGCCATGGAGGGGGGCGATAATCGCAAGCCGGACTATCTTGCCCGCAATCCCTCGGGCAAGCTTCCGACCCTGGAAGTGGATGGTCTCACCCTGGTGCAGTCGCTCGCCATCCTGGAGTATCTGGAGGAAACCCACCCCGAGCCGCCCCTTCTGCCCGGCACACCGGGCGAGCGGGCGGCCGTGCGGGCCTTCTGTCAGACCGTCGCGTCGGATACCCATCCCCTGCAAAACAGCCGGGTGCTGAGCTATCTGAAGACACAAGGCGGCTTTTCCGATGGGGCCTTGGGCGCGTGGATCCATGAGTGGATCGGCAACGGCCTCGGCGTTCTTGAGGAGACCCTGGTCCGGCTGGATGGGCCGGGACCGTTCGCTTTTGGTAAGGCGGTCACCCTCGCGGATGTCTGCCTTGTACCCCAGGTCTACAATGCACGCCGTTTCGGCCTTGATATGGGCCGGTTCCCCCGTGTCGCGGCTGTCGAGGCGGCGGCGAACGCCTTGCCCGCCTTTGCGGCCGCCGCGCCCGAGGTCCAGGCTGATGCCCCCAAGCCCGATGCGCCAAAGGAGGATTAAGCCGTGAGCGATCAGGACACCCCGCCCCGCATTGGGCGCCTTGTCGATATTGCTGTGCGGCCCGCGCGCCGGTCACCCATGGAACGGCGCGAACACGTGGCCATTGACGCATCCACGGGGCCCGAGGGCGATCACGCCGGCAAGCACCCGAAACGCCTCGTCACCGTTATGGCCGCCAAGGACTGGGAGGCCGCGCTGGATGATCTCGATCCCCGTCCGGATCTTCCCTGGACGGAGCGGCGCGCCAACCTGCTGGTGGACGAAGTGGAGCTGCCCAAGGTGGAGGGCGGCATCTTCCGCATCGGATCTGTCACCCTGGAAGTGAGCGGCGAAACGGTGCCCTGCTCGCGTATGGATGAGGCGAGCCCGGGCCTGCGCAAGGCCCTGGCCCAGGACTGGCGCGGGGGAGTGACCTGCACCGTGCAGGAGGCGGGCACGGTGCGTGTGGGCGATGCGGTCGAAATCCTCCATGCGCCCCCACGTCCGCATCGCAAACTGCCTTAAGGCGGAGGGGCGGGCGCCGCGGGGTGACCGCTATGTGCGGCGCAGGTCGTAGTAGTGCGTCCCGCCTTCATCCGTGTGGGTTTCGGTGATGTCAAAGCCTGCGTTGCGGAACAGCAGTCCGTAAGCGTCTGAACCCAGCGACCAGGATGTCCGGCCGGTCAGCATGTCCGCCCAAGACCCAACCTGCCAGGGCGCTGAAACCAGCACCCGTCCGCCCGGCCGGATGGCCCGCGCCAGCGCGCCGATGAGATCGCCTTGGCGGTCTTTCGGCAGAAGAAAAATCAGACCCACCATGAGGGCTGCGTCGAAAATGCGTCCGAAAAAGGCGCTGCGTTCGGCCGGCTCACAGGCGATCTCCACGCCAGGAAAGCGTAGGCGGAAGGCTGCCACGAGGCTCGGCGCGGCGTCGATGGCCGAGACTTGAAGGCCCGTTTCGAGCAAGATCGCCGTCAGCGGCTCACCATGCCCGGCCCCCACATCGACCACGCAGGCGCCCGTCGGCAGGGACGCCGCCCAGGCGCGGACGACGTCGGTGCCGGCTGGAGAGCGCACGGCCATGAATTGGTCCGCTGCGGCCTCATAACCGTTAGAGGCGTCTTCCGCCGTCACCATGCCCTCCGTACCCAAATCAGCGGCGCCTCAGCCAGCCCGCGTATCCGGCAATCAGCAGGCCCGAGAGGAGCCAGCCGAGCAGGCTGTGGATCCAGAACCAGACCTTGGGCAGCCAGCCGAAAATTCCATGTTCGATGAAGCTGTCCATCCGCTCCGCGGCGCTCGGCCCGGCGATCTGGCCCTCGGGCCGGGCCGGGGGGCCGGGCGGATCCTGGGGCATCCAGTAGCGCGCCTGGCCTAAATCGATCAGGGGCAGGACAAGGTCGAGGGAGTAGAGCCAGGGCTTGAAGGGCTCATAATGGCGCGGCACGGGCACTGTCTCGCCCTCCGGCGCGGGCGCCAAGTCAGCGCTGGCGGTCAGGGCCGTCACCTCCCGGGGCACCATGGGCACGGGCCGGGTCGCGCTGCCGAAGGTCAGTCCCCCAATAAAAATGACCAGCAGAGCCCAGAGCAGCAAAAGGCCCGGACGATAGCCATAGCCGCTTGTGACGGCATGGAGCCCCTTGCCAAAGCGCGCCAGGCTTTTCCAGGGCCAGGCCGCCTGGATGGGGCGGGCCTTCTCGCGCCGTTGCAGCACCACGCGGGCATCGTAGTCGAGCCCCATGGAGGACAGCACCGAGGCGGCCTGGGACCAGGGCTGTGGGCGGAACAGGGGGCGCCCCGTCGAACCCAGGGAGCGTTGCAGCCAGGGCACCCGCATGCGCCAGCTCACCGGCGCCCCATCGCCAAAACGGCCATAGGTGAAACCGTCCAGATGAATGCTGTGGGGCAGGGCGGGCCAGCAGCCCGCATCGTCCATCAGGGCGCCCACGCTTGCCCCTGTCATGTCCACTTCGCCCTCGATGCGGCTGTGCTGGCGCAACTGGAAACCGCCGCCGATCTGCGCGCGGGAGAACACCACCTTGCCGCGCGCCAGGAAGCCATCCTTCAAGAACACATCCGAGGCGATCATCGCGCCGTCGCAGTCGAGCGCCACGCCGCCGTGGTTTTGAAAGGTGCCTTTAAAGCAGGAAAACTGTCCGCCAACCCGCGCGGCCGTGAAATTGACCTCGCCCTGGGCCTCAAAACCGTCATCGATGAAGACATCAAGGCCGATCTCGGCAGCATTGGCATAAAGCGCGAGGCCGCCGGGATTATAAAAGAGCCCCCCGACGCAGGAGAGTTGCCCATCGATGTGGGCCCGGACGAAATAGGCCGGTCCGTAGGCGGCAAAGCCGTGGCGCAGGAAAACGCTGCCGCCGACTTTCGCGGCCGTGCACTGAAGCACCATGCCGCCGTTTTCGCTGAGGCTTTTTTGTTCCGGGTTGAGCGGAGAACCCTGCAGGACCAAATGTCCGTCGATTTGCGCGCTGAGCAGGTTGATCCACTCGGTCTGGGGCATGCGGCGGGCACGCAAGGCGCCCTGGATATGCACATGCGCCCCGTCGATGAAAGGGATCACGCTGCGGTCGAGGGTGAGGGCGCGCAAGGTCGCATCGCGGATCACAAGACCCTTTTCGAATTCGGTGTCGACCAGGGCAATCGGCCGATCGTAGCGCACGCCCTCAAGGTCGAGGGCGCCGATAATCCGGGCATGGCGGATCTGGATGCCCTTGGACAGGCTCGGGCCGCCGGACTGTTCGTCCATGAAGGCGCGGATGATCTCGGCGCGCAGGGCCGGCCGTTTCAGATCGGCCCCTTGGGCCTGGTTGGGGGCCGGGTCGGCGGGGTCCCCCAAACCCAGACCCGGGGTCTGCGGCGCGGACCGGCTTATCCAGTCGCGGTAATAGTCAGGCCCCCACAGCGCGCTGCGGGCCATGGCCTCGACGAAGCTCTGTTCCGCCGGCGTCAAGGGTGCCTTCAGCATTGTCGCGTTCCCCTGCTTGGATCACCCCGCACCGGCGCGGCGCGGCATTCGCCATGGAGTGTGGACATGGGATGCCTACCAGGGGCCTTCCACACACTGTTTTTCCGCCCAAGACGCAACCCAATCCTGACCACCCTGGGGCCAGTGATCGCGCCGCGCTACCCGATCGTCAAGACGGAGCACCTGGCCGAAGGATGGGCCAGTGCGGTGGTGATTTACAAAATGTGATCCGTCCCACGCGTGAAGATGGCAAAGGTCGGGTAAAACGCCCAGGGCGGCGTCCGGCCGCAAAGGCCGCGATCGGCCGCCCCACCAGAACACGTTCAGGAGAGGTACCGCCCATGTCCGATGATGCCCTCGACGAAATGGCCCTCGAGTACCACCGCTTTCCGACCCCCGGAAAACTGCGCATTGAGCCGACCAAGCGCATGGTCAATCAGCGCGACCTGGCGCTCGCCTATTCGCCGGGCGTGGCGGCGGCCTGCCGCTTGATCAAGGCCGATGAGAACGGCGCCGCTGAAGTGACCGCGCGGGGCAATCTGGTCGCCGTGATCACGAATGGGACAGCGGTTCTGGGTCTTGGGAACATCGGTCCGCTTGCCTCCAAGCCGGTCATGGAGGGCAAGGCGGTCCTGTTCAAGAAATTCGCCGGCATCGACTGCTTCGACATCGAGGTCGACGAACCGGACGCGGAGCGCATGGCGGATCTGGTGGCCCGATTGGAGCCCACCTTCGGCGCGGTCAATCTTGAGGACATCAAGGCCCCGGAATGTTTTGAGGTGGAGCGGCTATGCCAGGAGCGCATGGCGATCCCGGTTTTCCATGACGATCAGCATGGCACGGCCATTGTCGTTGCCGCCGCGATCCTGAACGGCCTCGCCATTGCCGGCAAACGGATCGAAAAGGTCACCATCACCTGCGCCGGTGCGGGGGCCGCCGCGCTTGCCTGCCTCAATGTGCTGGTCAGCCTCGGCGCAAAGCGCGAGAACATCTTTGTGAGCGATGTGGACGGGGTGGTCTATGACGGCCGGCCCATCGGCATGGACCCCTACAAGGCGACCTTTGCCCGCCAGACCGACAAGCGGTCCCTGGAGGAGACTTTCGAGCGGGCCGACATCTTCCTTGGTTTGTCAGCCCCCAATATTGTGCGGCCCGAGTGGCTCAAGCGCATGGCCAAGAATCCGATCATCATGGCGTTGGCCAATCCGGACCCGGAAATTCGGCCCGATCTCGTCAAGGAGGTTCGCCCCGATGCCATCATGGCGACCGGGCGGTCCGATTATCCCAACCAGGTCAACAATGTTCTGTGCTTCCCGTTTATCTTCCGGGGTGCCCTTGATGTGGGTGCGACGACCATCAACGACGCCATGAAACAGGCCTGTGTGAAGGCCATCGCGGATCTGGCCAAGGCCGAACCCTCCGATGTGGTCGCCAGAGCCTATAAGGGGCATACGCTGCGTTTCGGGCGTGAATACATCCTGCCCAAGCCTTTCGATCCCCGGCTGATCGAGTGGGTCGCCCCGGCGGTCGCCAAAGCGGCCATGGAGACGGGGGTTGCCCGGCGGCCCATCCCGGACCTTGAGGCCTATCGCCGCCGCCTGACCAACTTCGTCTACCGTTCTGGCCAGGTTATGGAGCCGGTCTTCGTGGCCGCGCGCAGCAATCCCATGCGCGTGGTCTATGCCGAAGGGGAGGATCCGCGTGTCCTGCGGGCCGCCCAGATCGCCCTCGACGACGGCATTGCCGAACCGATCCTGATCGGGCGCCAGGATGTCATGGCACAGACCATTACGGAACTCGGCCTGCGCCTCAAGCTCGGGGAGGATGTGGCGTTCGTCGATCCCGGCATCAATCCTAAGGCGGAAGACTATGCCGAACTTTATCTTGCCCGGGCGCACAGGCGCGGTGTGACGCCGGATATGGCACGCAACTTCATTGCCACCCGGGGCACGGTGCTCGGCGCGGCCATGGTGCGGGCCGGCGATGCGGACACCCTGCTGTGCGGGGCGGCGGATCGGTATCGCAGCCATCTGGACAATTTGCGCGACATCATCGGGCTTGCCGAGGGGGTCAACAGCCCGGCGGCTCTGCGCCTTGTCATTTTGAAGGACCTGTTTTTCTTCATTGCCGACACCAATGTGCAGGTCACGCCGACGGCTGAGGATATTGCGGACACGGCCGAGCTGGCGGCCCAGGAAGTGCGTCGCTTCGGGGTCGTGCCCCGGGTTGCCTTGTGCTCGCATTCGAGTTTCGGGGCATCGGATGCGCCTTCGGCCGAGAAAATGCGTCACGCCCTCGACATCTTGCGCGCGCGCGGAGTGGGCTTTGAGGTCGATGGGGAAATGCGGGCAAACCTGGCGATCATGCCGGAGGTGCGCGATCAGGTGCTGTCCGGCAGTACACTGACGGGCGCGGCCAATCTGCTCATTATGCCTGATCTCGATTCGGCCAATATCGCCTACAATCTCAGTTGGTCGGCCAATGACGGGCTGAATATCGGGCCGATCCTGGTGGGCAGGGCCCGCCCCGTCCTTGTGCTGACCAATTCGTTCACGTTCCGCGTAATCGTTAACATGACAGCCATCGCGGCGGCCTACGGCCATCACGTCTTGCGCGACGGCCCGCCCAGTGTCGGAGCCTGAGCGCCCGCGCCGCGCCTTACTCGGCGCCCACGATGGGAGCCTCCATTAAGCGTGTCTTTGTGGCGGCGCACAGGGAGAGACGCTCCAGGGTCTGGGTAAGCCGGCGTTGATAGCCGGGCATCAGTTCGGCGTTCTCGGTGAAGAACGTCTCGATTTCGCTTGCACGGGCGGGATCGCAAAAGCTGTCTGGCAGTCCGGGCAGGAACCGGCGCCACTGGGCCGGAATCGTCTCCGTGACGGCGGCAATATTGTCCTTCAGCCATGTCCAGGTGGTCTCGCGGGTCTCAGCGCCCCGCATCAGGCCCTCAATGATGGAAAAGGCCTCCCGCGAGCCGAGTTGTCCGGACAGGGCGTAATCGAGCATTTCAGCCGCCAGGTCCGCGTCACGCACGGCGCCAAGGGCCGCCGCGCTCGCCCCGTCAAAGCGTGGATCGTCGATGGTCTCCCGCGCTTCCAAAAGGGCGTCCACGAACGGGCCTTTCAGGTCCTGGACCGCCACGACAAGGGCGGTGCGGTACTGGTCCGCCGACAGGGCGTTTGGCTCGCGTTCGCCGGTCACACCGACAAACCGCACGGCCGCGTCGGCAAGCCTGGCCCGGATCGCCTCGTCCTCGGCTGTCAGGGCCAGGAAGGTTTCCAGTGACGTGGAGAGCAGACCGGCCTCGGCGGAGGTGTCGCCCTCAAGGGCGGCAAGGCGCGGTCCGTAGAGGGCCCCGGCGGTTTCCTTGAGCGGGCCCGCGCCCGGCGTGCCGTCAAGGATATCGATGTAGCGGTTCCAACTGCGCAAGGGGGCTGTTGCCACCTGGCGAACGGGCGCGGCGGCGGCCTGGGTCAGAACCGTCTTGGTGGCCTCCGGGCCCACCCGGCCGGCCTCATAGCCCGCGACGGCGCTGTCGACGGCCGTGAGCTGTTCGGCCGGGCTCAGGGCCGCGAAGGCTCCGCCCAGGCCGGCCCACCCCTCCGGGGACAGAGCATAGCGGTAATAGCCCGTCCCGTCCGCATTGGGCATGATCCAGGCCGGACAGGTGCCCGTCTCGAGCGGCAGGCTGACAGTCTTTTCCTCCATGATGGTGCAGGTGCGCCGCTGGTCTTCTTCTCCCGGATGTCCAAGGCACAGGGGAACGGTCCAGCGCGCGGCGTCGTCGACGGCCGAACCCAGGGGGCGGTACCGGCTCTGGGTCAGGGTCACGCTGGGCACGTCGCCGTCGCAGTCGAGGGCCGTCTCGATGACGGGCACGCCCTTTTGCTCCACGAAGCTGCGGAAGGCCTTGGTCAGCGCGGGTTCGCCCGTCACGGTCCCGATGGTTTCGAAGAAGGCATCGGAGTCGGCGGCACCGTCCTCATGCGTCCTGATGTAATCGCCCAGTGCCTTGCGGAACGCCTCGACCCCGAAGGCGGTTTCCACCATGCGGATGATGGCCATGCCCTTCGAATACGGAATGGCGGTATAGGCGTTGCGGATATCTTCGTTGACACTGATCGGCTCACGGACGGCACGCACGCTCGACAGGGCGTCCTGGCGCATGGCGCTCAAGGCGCGGGAGGTGGCGTCGAGCCCGTGCCCGCCCTCCGGCTCGTATTGTTCGAGCACAAGCGGCGTGCCCCAGGTGGCAAAGCCTTCTTTGAGCCAAAGATCGTCCCACCAGGGCGGCGTGACGAGGTTTCCGAACCACATATGGGCCAGTTCGTGGGCATGCAGACCGAACAGGCCGCGGCGCACCCCCGGAGGAGCGTTCTCACCCACAAGAATGCGCTCCTCCCGATAGGTGATCGCGCCGGCCAGCTCCGTGGCGCCGCTGGGCCATTGCGGCGCGGCGACGATGTCGAGCTTCGCGTAGGGATAGGGCACGCCCAGCGACCGCTCGAAGATCTCCACGAAGTCCTGGGTGATATCGAGGATCAATTTGAGTTCCTCGCCCCGGCCCCGCCGTGCAAAGCCGCGCAAGGGGATGCTCCGCTCCCGGATCTCGTTGGGCGGCAGGACCGAATGGTCGACCCGGTCGAAGGGCCCAACGGCGAGCGAAAGCAAAAAGCTCGACAGGGGCCGGGTGGGCGCGAAATAGACCCACATCGTGCCGTCCCCGGCCGGCTCCCGGGAGCGCTCGGGCGTGTTGGCGATGGCCTCATAGCCTTCGGGAATCTTCAGGCTGACCGTATAGGGCGCTTTCAGGCCCGGTTCATCGAACCCGGGCAGGAATTTGCGCGCCTGGATCGATTCCGACTTGGCGAGAGCATAGGCATCGCCCTGCTCCTCGACCCGGAAAAGGCCCGCCAGATTGGCGTCGAAGGGCGCGGTGTAGACAAGGGTTGCCTTGACCGTCCCGGCGGGGATCGTTTCGCCGAAACCGAGCCAGGAGACACCGGAGGGCAGCACCTGCGCATAGGCGGCGGGGCGGGCCGGCACGCCTTCGGCCTCCACCAGGGCCTGGGTGATGGTCATGCCATTGCCGTGGAGCCAGATGCCCTCGCGTGCACTGTCCATCCGGATCGTGATGGTCACGGACCCCGAGAAGGTCTCCTCGCGCGGATCGAGTGTAAGAGCAAGGTCATAGGCGGTGGGCGCAACGCCGGCTGGGAGGCGGCCCTTCGGCGCCGCGGCGGCCAGGGCCGCGAGGTCAAGCGTCGGGGCTTCCCGGGTCACCGTGGCTTTTGGGTCGGCCGCCTCGTCTTCCTGGCTTTTGGGGGCTGGCTCGCAGGCCAAAAGGGTCAGTGCGGAGGCGGCGGCGAGGAGGAAAGGTCTGAAATCGGATGGCAAGCAGCGCATGGTCTGGTCCTTTCGGCGTGCAGGGTCCTGCGAATTGCCGCCATCGGACCATGGGGCCACAGCCCGTGGCAAGGCCGCTGCCCCCATTGCCAAGGCCTCAGGGGCAGGGGGGGCCCGTAAAGCGCCCGTTCACGTCCATGCGCGAGATTTGGAAGACGCGTCATGGACCTGTGACCATGGCCGCAAGACTCTCGAAAGGATCACGCCATGTCCACGGACGCGGAGGCTCCAGAATATGTGATCGCCTCGACACCTCGGAGCGGCAGTTCTTTGTTGGGCGCGCTTCTGACCCAATCGGGCCTGCTTGGGCACCCCGAGGAATACCTGAACCAGAGTGTTCACGTGCCGCAACTGGCCCGCAAATTCGGCCTGGTCGGCGCCGGAGGGCAGCTTGATCTTGAGGCCTATGTGGATGTGTTGCGGACCAAAACGGCCACGCCGAACGGCGCTTTCGGGCTCAAAACCCACAACAGCCACATTGAGCCGCTCAAGGCCCTGCCGGCGATCCAGCGCCTTTTGGCGCGCAGTCGCTTCATTTGGATCACCCGCGAAGACATCGTGGCCCGGGCGGTCTCCTTTTACATTGCGGGGGTCACCAAACAGTGGAGCTCGCTCGACACGGCGCGGGCCGCCGTTCCGCCCTTCGATGCCAAGGCCATCGGCACCTTGCTGGCCGAGATCCAGCGACAAAACGCCGGGTGGGAGCGGTTTTTCGCCATCAACGACGTGCCCATGACGGCGGTGACCTATGAGGCGCTCCAGGCGGATCCGGCCGAGGTCAACGCGCGCCTTTCGGCGTTTTTGGAGATCGATCTGCCGCCCTTCGTGCCCTTGGAAGAAGCCGGGATCGAGCGCCAGTCGACGAAACTGAACGCTGACTACATCCAGCGGTTTCGAGACATCCACGCCATCGCCGAACAGTTTCGCCAGGCCGCCTAGTGTTTCGAATCTGACGTTTCGAACCACTAGGTTTTTTGTTGATGGATCAACTTATCCAGACATTTGAAGGGCTTATCCATTGCCTCACCTCGACCTGTCGGGCTTCAAATGTCTGGGTCGATCCACTAGAGCCGCTTCCGTTCAAACGGACCCGGCTCTTTGTGTTATTTCGCTCGCGCGCCGCCATCGAGGAGCGCCCCGAAAGATGCGACAGGGGCGCGTGAGCACAACACAAACAGTGCAACGGCAAGCTGGACGCAGGTTGATCTGACTTTCTCGCCCGCTGCTAGCGTTGGCCCGATCAAGACGGATGGGTGCTGGACCCGTGCCTGGCGTCGTATCGGCCATCGCTTTAAGGTGTAGGTGCACGGAGCCGTCCATGGCCCGGGTTACCCTTGCGCGAGGACCGCACCATGCCCCAGCCCCACCTTGAGTTCTGGTTCGAATTCGCCAGCACATATTCTTATGTGGCCGCCTCCCGTGTGCCTCGCCTCGCCGGCGCGGCGGGCGTGCCCGTGGTGTACCGTCCGTTTCTGCTCGGTCCGGTCTTTGGGGCCCAGGGCCTCACGGACTCGCCCTTCAATGTTTATCCCGTGAAGGGCGCCTATATGTGGCGTGACATGGAGCGTCTGTGTGCGGATGAGGGGCTTGCCATGCGTCGCCCATCCGTCTTTCCGCGCAATGGCCTGCTTGGCGCGCGGGCGGCCATTGCGGTCGGCCGGGAACCCTGGCTGCCGGACTTCGTTCTGGGTGTCTACACGGCCAATTTTGCTGAAGACTTGGAGATTTCTAAGCCGGAGATCGTGGCGCGCGTCCTGCGGGGGCTTGGCCAAGACCCTGAGCCCGTGCTGGCGCGCACCCAAGACCAGGACGTCAAAGACACCTTGCGTGCCAACACCGATGAGGCCATGGCCAAGGGGATCTTCGGCGCACCAACCTTCACCGTCGGGACGGAAGTGTTCTGGGGCAACGACCGGTTGGACCATGCCCTGGCCTGGGCCGCGCGTTAAGCCGCGCCGCGACTGGCGGCACGCCGCACGGCGTCCTCGGCCGTCGCAATAAAGACCTCGCGTTGGGCATGGCTGCCGCCCAGGGGCGAGAAGTCCTCCTGGAGGGGAGCAAGGTGCTCCGCCGCCACCTCGAACTGGCCAAGTCCGTGGGCGGCAAGCCCGCGTGCGGTCGGCACGGCCACGTCGCGCCACAGGCGGCGGCACCGGTAATCCGGCCGCGCGTCCACCGTCCGCGCCATGGACGCAATGAAACGCGCCGCATCCGCGTCGTGTCCCGCGCGGGCGAGCGCGTAGACATAGTGGAGATCGAGGAAGGGCAGCACATGCTCCCGGGGCCGGCTGCGGACTGTCTCCAGGATTGGAGCCCAGCGTTCGCCCACATCGGCGCCGCCCAGTTCAAGGCGCCAAAGCGCGGAAATCGCCCCCACCAGTTCCTGGGAAAAGCCGGGCGACACGCCCCAAAGGCGCCGGTCATAGATGTCGAGCGCGCCCGCCATATCGCCAAGATGCATGTGGAAGAGGGCCGTGTGCCACCAATTGTGCAGGCGGATGAACTTTCCCATGCCGCCCCAGTGGCGCGACTGTGCCTGCATAAACGCCAGGCCACGCTCCGCCGCGCCCGCCGTCTCGTGGATATGGGCAAGTGCGTGGTGCGTCCAGCCGTCGCTGGGAAGGGCCGCGAGGGCCCGCTCGGCGGCCTCGATGGCCTCCTCCGGGCGATGGTCCTGTTCAAGACCGAAGGCCTCCATGCCATGCACGTAAGGGGCGTCCGGATAGGTGGCCGCCGTGTCCTGCGCCAGGGCCAGCAGGGCGTGCCGGTCGCCCAGATTGAAGGCGTGGTACTGGCCCCATTTCGCCGCGATCACATCGCTCGGCCAGCGCTTGATAAGGGCAAGGCTTTCGCTCAAGGCCCGGCGGTAGTCCTGGCGGTGCCAGGCCTCCACGAGGCGCAAAAAGGCTCGGTCTCGGGCGCTCGCCCGGCCGAGGCTGCGGCGCGCCTGCGCCAGGTAGATGGCGGCCGCATCGAAGCCTTCCCGGCTTTCGGCGGCCATGTGTACGGCCGCCGCATGGGCCTGGGCACCCGGGCAGTCCGGATCCTCGTCGGCGGCCTCGATGATTGCCGGCAAGGTGCAGTCATAGCCTAAAAAGCCGAGCGCATAGCGTTCAAAGGCCGCCTCCGTCCGGCCCGTCGCCGCACTGAGGGAGAAGTCGAAGGGGTGGGGGGGCAACTGGCTGGGAGGCATGGGGGTGGTGGGCAAGGGGTTGGGAGCCTGGGACGAAAGGTCGATGGCGGTCGCGCTGGCGGTCATGGGCGCCGGGTACTCCTTTGACAATCATAGGCACTTCCATATGGGACGATCTCCCACCCCCCGCACCTCGCCTCAGGCTGATCTGATCGGCGCGGTGTCCGCAGACAAAATCCCGTGAAGGCGAAGCCCTCCCAAGGGCATTGGGTGGGGGCATTGGGTGGGGGCATCGGGTGGAGGCCTTGGGCGGGGCGTTGAGGCCTTGGGCGCGGCGTTGATCTGGCGTAAACCGGTGGGGCGCGCGGGGGGTGATCGAGACCCATGGTCGCGCAAGGCGCAGGCCCGAACAAGAAAGGCAGGGACCGATGTCTCACACGCAGGTCAGGACGGTTCGCGATGGCGCCGGCACAGCGGCGCAGACAATCATACCTGCGGCAACGGCCCTGTGCGCGGCAACGGCCCCGTGCGCGGCGATGGCCCTGTGCGCGGCGATGGCGCTGACACTTGCCCCGCTGCGTGCGCACGCCGATGGTCCCGGGACGATCGTCCAGGCCGATAGCGCCTGGTTCAAGGACGCGCGGGCCGAACTGGAAGCGCGCCGGGCGCGCACGCCCATCGATCAAAGAGCGCGCAACGTAATCCTGTTCGTGGGCGACGGGATGGACGTGACGACGGTGACGGCGGCACGCATCCATGCGGGCCAAAAGGCCGGTAAACCGGGAGAGGAAGGCGCCCTGTCCTTCGAGACCTTTCCCCACCTGGCACTCTCGAAGACCTACACCACGAATGCGCAGACCCCGGACAGTGCGGGCACGGCAACGGCCATGGTCACGGGCGTCAAGACGTCCCTGGGCGTCATTTCGGTCTCGGAACACGTGGCCTTCAACGACTGTGCGGCCGCCCAGGCCAACGAGCTGACCACCATTGCCGACCTGGCGGAAGCGGCCGGCATGGCCACGGGGATCGTCACGTCAACGCGCGTCACCCACGCGACCCCGGCGGTGCTCTATGCCCATTCGGCCAATCGCAATTGGGAAGACGATGCCGCCCTTCCCGAGGGCGTGCCCTGCAGGGATATTGCCGCGCAGTTGATCGAGGCCGGCCACGGCGATGGCATGGATGTGGTGCTGGGTGGTGGGCGTGCGAATTTTCTGCCCAAGGACATGGCGGACCCGGAATATCCCGATCGCACCGGCCGGCGCGCCGATGGGCGCAATCTTGCCGCCGAATGGCAGGCGAGCCGGCCCGGCGGGACCTATGTGTGGAACCGGGAGGGCTTTGAGGCCGTCGATTTCGCCACATCCGGACCGGTCCTGGGATTGTTTCAGCCAAGCCACATGAACTACGAAGCGGACCGGGCGCGCGATGCGGCGGGCGAGCCCTCCCTTGCGGACATGACAAAGGCCGCGATCACAGCCCTGTCCCGCGACACGGACGGCTTTTTCCTTCTTGTCGAGGGCGGGCGCATCGACCATGCCCACCATGCCGTGAACGCGGCGCGGGCCCTTGAAGACACCGTGATGTTCGCCGAGGCCGTCGCCATGGCCCAGGCCATGACGGATGAGCGCGAAACACTGATCATCGTGACGGCCGACCATGGCCACCAGATGGTCATGCAGGGCTATGCTCAGCGCGGCAATCCGATCCTGGGCCTCCTGCGCAGTCTGAACAGGGCGGACGGCAGCGCGGCAGACGAGCCCGCAAAAGCCGCCGACGGCAAGCCTTACACGGTGCTCGCCTACGGAAACGGTCCGAGTTCACCCTATATGCCTGACGCAGAGACCCCCGCCGAGCCGGCCCCGCGCGCGGACCTGAGCGCGGCCGATCCGGCGGCCCTCAATTTTCAGCAGCCCTCCTTGGTGCCCCTGGGCTCGGAAACCCATGGCGGACAAGACGTGGCCATTTACGCGCGCGGCCCGCGAGCCTTCCTGTTCGATGGCACCGTGGAGCAAAACTACATCTTCCATGTGATGGCCCACGCCCTCGAACTGCCCCGCGCCGGCGAGGCCGACTGACCCGGCGCCCGGCGGCACCCAACAGCACAAAAAAGGACACGTCAGCCATGGCCACACTCGCATTTGTCGGTCTGGGGAACATGGGGCTGCCCATGGCGCTCAATCTGGTGAAGGCGGGCCATACGGTGCGCGCCTTTGACCTGAACGAGGCCGCGGTCGCCAAGGCGGTGGAGGGCGGCGCCGAAAACGCCGCGTCCATAACGCACGCCGTCGATGGGGCCGCGGCGGTCGTCAGTATGCTGCCGGCGGGCCGGCATGTGGAAGCCGTTTATACGCAAGCGGACGGCCTGTTTGAGAGTGCCGCCCAGGGCACCCTGATGATCGACTGCTCCACCATCGATGTGGAAACCGCGCGGCGGGTGAATGCGGCCGCCCGCGACAAGGGCATGGCCATGGTCGATGCGCCGGTGTCGGGCGGCATCATGGCGGCGGAGGCGGGCAGCCTCACCTTCATGGTCGGCGGTGCGCAGGACGCCTTTTCGCGCGCCCGGCCCCTGCTGGAGGCCATGGGCAAGACCATCGTGCATGCCGGGGACGCGGGCACCGGCCAGGCGGCCAAGATCTGCAACAACATGCTGCTTGGCATTTCCATGATCGGTGTTGCGGAGGCCTTCGTTCTGGCCGAGAAACTCGGGCTCGACTGGCAAAAGCTGTTCGACATCTCGTCCAAGGCCTCCGGGCAATGCTGGTCGCTCACGACCTATTGCCCCGTGCCCGGGCCCGTGCCCGGCGCGCCGTCCAACCGGGATTATGCCCCGGGTTTCGCCGCCGCCATGATGCTGAAGGACCTCAAACTGGCGCAGGAAGCGGCCCAGTCCAGCGGTGCGACGACGCCCCTGGGGGCCCAGGCGGCCGGGCTCTACAGCCTCTTTGCATCAACGGGCGCCGCGCAGGAGGACTTTTCAGGTATCGTCAATTTCCTGCGTGGGGAGCGCATCGGGAAGCCTTGAGTTGGGTGCGGATGGTCTTGAACAGACCGGACGAAGGGGACGTGAAGCCATGGGGCGGCACTTTGAAGGAAACCTGCACCGGCACGGGGTGCCGGCGGCCATTCTGGCGCTTGGCGCGGTTCTGCTCGCCGGATGCGCGAGCATGAACGAAGACGAATGCCGAACCGCGGACTGGACGCAGGTGGGCTACCTCGACGGGATTGACGGACGACCGGAACAGCGTTTCGCGGACCACCAGAAGGCATGTGCCAAACACGGCATTACCGCCGACCTCCAGGCCTATCGCCAGGGCCGAATCCGGGGCGTGCGCAGCTATTGCGTGCCGGAGACCGGCTTTCGCGAAGGGCTGGAGGGGGCGCGCTACGAGGGGGTGTGCCCGCCCGATCTGGCGGCGGACTTCCAGGCGGCCTATGAGGACGGCCGGCGGATTTATGACCTGCGCGAGGAGGTCGAGGCGATCAGCCGCCGGATGACACGCCTTGCCGACCGCGCCGAGGACATTGAGGACCGGGCGCGCGATATCGATGTGGCCCTCGCTGGGGACGGGCTCACGGCCGAGGAGCGGCGCGCCCTTGTTGAGGAAATGCGCGATCTGCGGGCGGAAATCGGCGACCTGGAGGGCGAGCGCGGCGAATTGCGGGCGGATCTGGACCGCGCGCGCCGGCGGCTCATTCGCGAAGAGGCCCTCATTTTGCCAGCGTATGGCTATTCGGCCGGTATACCCTCAGGAAGATATGGACAAGATCCTTACGGGACGGAGCCATATCGATAGATCCGTTCCACGCGACATTAAAAAGACTTCACATATAAAACCCGAGTGTTGCCGGAATTGCTGCATAGCAGAACGCCCTGATGAGGGTATAAAAATGGCTGGGCGCTCGCCGGGGGGTGAACTGCCAGTCAATCGTCATTGAGACTGCTTTGATCGTTTGACCGTCACAGTTTGAGGACGCATCAGCCATGGCCAGCCCTGAGATCCGTTTTGAAGTGACCGAGACCTGGTCTAGCGGATTCAACGGAAAACTGTTCATCCGCAACATGGCCGACGTGACCATGGACCGCTGGACGGTGAGTTTTTCCGATCCCGGGTTGACCATCAAAACCGTTTGGGGCGCCAGCCTTGTGTCCTCTGCCGGCGGTACTTTGTCGTTCGAGGCCAAGGACTGGACCCTCGATCTGCAGCCGGATGAAGAAGGCTCCTTCGGGTTCACCGCGGATGGCGTTCCGCCCGCTTCGCTCGCCAATCTGACCTTCACGCCGTTCTATGCCGGCGGCGTCGATCCCACGGAACCGACTCCGGTTATCTCCATTGGCGATGCGGTGCGCAACGAGGAGGACGGCAGCGTTACCGTGACGGCCTCCCTGTCCGCGCCGAGCACGCGGGACGTGAGCGCGACTTGGGAAACCCAGACCGGGACGGCGGGAAGCAACGATTTCGTGATGACGTCGGGCACCCTGACCATTCCGGCGGGCAGCACCAGCGCGGCCCTATCGGTGATGTTGCTTGACGATGCAAGGGTGGAGGCGGACGAAACCTTCTCCGTTGTGCTGACCGGCGCGACTTACGCGGATCTGGGCGACGCGACCGCGACCGTGACCATCCGGGATACGGACACGCCGGGCACGCAAGGCGCCATTTTGGACGGTACGGATGATCAACCGGAAGTCCGGTTCGAGGTCACGCAGACCTGGAATGGCGGCTTTAATGGAAAGATCTTTATCAAGAATACCACCGGTGAGACCATCGACCGTTGGACCGTCAGTTTCGACAATCCCGATCTCACCGTCACCACCGTTTGGGGCGCCGAGCTTGTTTCCTCGAATGCCCAGAAGCTGGTCTTTGAGGCAAGGGACTGGACCCTCGATCTGCAGGCGGGCGAGGAAGGCAATTTCGGCTTCACGGCCCGGGGCGTTCCGCCGTCGAGCTTGAACGATCTCGTCTTCCTCACCAATGTCACCGCCGACACGCCGGCGCCCGGCGATGCGGGCCAGCCGGAGCTTCGCTTTGAGGTGACGGACACCTGGACGGGCGGTTTCAACGGCAAGATCTTCATCACCAACACGACCGGCAAAACCATCGACACATGGTCCGCCACATTCGACAATCCCGATTTGACCATTACGACCGTCTGGGGCGCGGAACTGATCCTGGCGACGCCGGAGACCTTCTACTTTGAAGGCCGTGACTGGACCCTCGATCTTCAGCCTGGAGAAGAAGCCAATTTCGGCTTCACGGCCCGTGGTACGCCGCCGAGCAATCTTACCGGCCTCAGTTTCGTCCCCGATTACGCGGGCGACGAGGGCACCGGGAGTGATGGGACGCCGCCCACCGTCAGCGTTTCGGATCGTTCCGTGAACGAAGAGGCGGGCACGGTGAGCGTCACCGTGGTCCTCTCCAAGATCAGCACGGACGATGTGACCGTCAACTGGACAACCAATCTGGGCACCGCTGGCCCAACGGACTTCGTCCAGGACAGCGGCTCCCTGACGATCAAGGCCGGCATGCTGACCGGGACGATTTCCGTGGCGCTAACGGACGATAATAATGCGGAACTCGATGAGACGTTCACGGTTTTACTAACCGAAGCGAGCGGAGCCACCCTGGGCGACGCCAAGGCAACCGTGACCATCCTCAATAGCGATACGGCACCGGGCGGCGGTGATGCGAGCCCGGAGAACATCCCGGAACTGAGTTTCGGCGTGACCCAGACCTGGTCCACGGGCTTCAATGCCCAGGTCGCAATCGAGAACGATACCGACCGGCTCGTCGAGACCTGGACTGTTCGCTTCGACAACCCGGGCCTGACGATCAAGGCGGTCTGGGGCGCCGACCTGATTTCCACCGCAAATGGCGAGTTTGTGTTCCAGTCCAAGGACTGGACCCTCGATGTGGATCCGGGTGAGACGGCGAGCTTTGGATTTACAGCCGATGGTACGCCCCCGGCATCCCTCTCCGGGCTGACCATCGAGCCGGTTTTCGAACCCGATCCGGGCCTCGCCGATCCTACGGGGCGCACCGTGCCGAGCGACGGTCCGTATGCAAGCGATAACGGCAGTCCCTTCGACGGCGGCGATTATCAGGACGTCCTGGGCAAGTCCATGCTGTTCTACTACGCCCAGTATTCCGGCGATCTGCCCGACGATCATCCCGTGGCCTGGCGCAATGACTCCGCCCTGACCGATGGCGCGGATGTGGGCCGGGATCTGACCGGCGGGTGGTATGACGCCGGTGACCATGTGAAATTCGGGCTGCCCAGCGCCTACACCGCGACGATGCTTGCCTGGGGCGGGATTGCCTTCGAGGACGGCTATAAGACCTCCGGCAGCTACGGCGATCTTGTGAACCACCTTGAGTGGATTACGGATTATTTCCTGCGTGCTTACGATGACAAGGGTACGGCGGACCTCTCCGATGATGTCTTTTATGCCCAAGTCGGTGACGGCGCCCTCGACCATGCCTTCTGGGGCGCGCCGGAAGATATGACCATGGACCGGCCGACCTTTGCGATCACGGCCGATAATCCTGGGACGGAGGTCACCGCCGAAACCGCGGCGGCCATGGCGGCAAGCTCCATCCTCCTGCGCGACGCGGGCCAGACAGCTTATGCGGATGAATTGCTCGCGGCGGCGCAAAAGCTCTACGCCTTCGCGGAGACCTATCAGGGGAACTACGCCGAGGCCATTCCGGAGGTGGAGGACTTTTATAACTCCTGGAGCGGATATTCCGACGAGTTGGCCTGGGGCGCGAACTGGCTCTACCAGGCCACGGGTGACACAAGCTATCTGGAAAAGTCCGAGGCCTACTATAACTCGCCGAGCTATAGCTGGACCATCAATTGGGACAACAAGTATCATGGCTTGTCCCAATTGCTGGCGATCCAGACCGGCGATTACGTCTACACCCGGGATGTCTGGTTGCACCTGAATACCTGGATGGACGACATCACAAAAACGCCGGGTACGGCCACCAACGAAGGCATGGGCTGGCTTGGGCAGTGGGGCTCGGCCCGCTACGCGGCCAATGTGGCCTTCCTGTCGACCCATTGGGCCAAGGCACTTGCCGCCGATGACAGCGTTGCCAATGCGGCGGCGATCCGTGAGCTGCAGAATTTCGCGACGGACCAGATCGACTATATGTTGGGCGACAATCCGGACAGCCAGAGTTATGTGGTCGGCTTCGGAGACGATTTCCCGCTGCAACCGCACCACCGGGCGGCCTCAGGCACGACCAATGTGCAGGACCCGGGGCCCAATGCCTATGAACTGACAGGCGCGCTTGTGGGCGGCCCGGACGAATTCGGCACTTATAACGATTCCCGGTCCGACTATGTGCAAAACGAAGTGGCGCTGGACTACAATGCCGGGTTTACCGGCGCCCTTGCGGCGCTTGCCGAAATTCACGACGATTTTGGCGGCTAAAGCGACGGGCGAGCAATCCGGATCAATCTGAATCCGGTGCGCCAAGGTTCTCGCCCCGCGCTTTCATCCCGGCTTCCCTTGCGGTTTCACCGCCCCGTGATGATTGGTTGCGTCAGCCCGCCTTGCGCGGGCTGAGCGCGTTCAGTGCCTCTTCCTCCACCTGACGCGCGATCGCGCCGAGCCACCCCTTGAGTGCGTTCTTTGTGTCCACCTCAAGACCCTTCACCCACGAAATGTGATCCTCGCCCGGTGCGAGTGCGCCGGCAGGGACCGGGCAGGGTGCCGGAATCTCGGGCAAGGCGGCCAGTTGACCCGCACCCCGTTCTTCCGCAAACGCATTATAGCGCTTGATCCGCTCACTGATGCAGTCGTCGATTGTGGCGAGTGCTTCGTGCAGCACCGTCACGAGGTCGTCCCCCTGGTCGCCCCCCCGATCGCTTTTGGCCGCATGGGCCCGGGGCAGGCGGACTTGCCCATACCAGGCCTTCAGGGCCGCAAGCTGCGCCAGATAGGCCATGGCGGCCTTGCGGCGCCTCGCCGAGCCGTCAAGGCGCCCGAAGCTCCAGGGCCGGCGCGTCTCACGCATGGCGCCCGAGACCATCTCGCCCTCGCCCACGGGCTCGCGGATCACCTGGCCGGCAATCGTCAGGCTGCCAAAGCCGATGCTCTGGGGGCCGACGATCCCGCTAAGGCCGCCAAGGAAGATCTTGTCCCGATCCAGGAACACACCGTCGACCGCGGTGCCGATCAGGCTCGCGGTGGCCTTGTCGCCATGCTTGCCCCAGGGCGTGAAATTGAAATGGATAAAGCCGCTGCCGATTTCGGTGTGGTCCTTTCGCGACCGCCCGCCCGAGACCAGAACATCGCACAGATTGATCAGGGAGCCGCAGGTTACGAAGGCCATCAGGATGGTTTGTTTCAGGCCAACAGCATGGGCGGTGGAGGCCTCTTCCTCAAGCAACGTGCCCGGACGGAAATGGCTGTTCGCGCCGGCCTTGGCCCCGGAGAGCAGCACGGCGCCGTGGAGAAAGCCGCTGGCGACTTCGGCCCCGGGCCCAAGTACCCCATCGCGCAGGGTTGCCGGGCCCTCCGTGCCCACCTGTGCCTTGGCCCCGATGAAGGTGCGCGCGCCCTCAAGGCGCGTTCCCGGATGGAGCACCGCGCCCGGCCGAATGCGAGCCGGGTCCACATCCGCGCCGATAAAGGTTTGCCGTGGATCCAGGATCTCAACGCCCGCCGCCGCGAGCCGGGCAAGCCTCACGGTCTGGTCGTCGGCGCGGGCGTTAAGGGGGAAGGGGTTGGCGGGGGCGTCGGCCATGGGGCCTCCTCAGGGGTTTGGGGTGCACGGCGCAAAACCCAAACGACCCTTGGATGAGTCACCGCGTTCCCGCAAGCGCAAGGGGGCGACCTCGCGCCCTCAGGGCTCGTAGATTTCCACGGCGCCGGCCTCGGTGAATACGGTGAAAAAGCCGGCGCCGGCCCCGCCGCCGATCACGAACCAGCGCCCCCCGATGGTGGCCGAGGCAAGGCCATGGCGCGGCGTGGGCAAGGGGGCCGCCCGGATCCACCGGCCGCGTTTGGGATCGTACACATCATGGGCGTCGAGGGTCTTCAGGGCCTCCGCCGCGACGCCGCCGGTCACATGGAGCCGTCCGCCAAGCCACGTGGCCGTGTGCCCAGAGCGCGCCCGCGGCATGTCGGGCAGCCGGGTCCAGGACCCCGACGCGATGTCGAGCTGGTCGACGCGGGCAACAGGGCCGCCTTGCGTGCGTCCGCCCACCGCATAGATCGCATTGCGCCCGTCGCTGACCGCCACCAGGTCCCCGCGCGCCGCCGGCAGGCGCCAGGCGGTGCGCTCCCAGGTGCCCGAGCGCGGGTCGAAGGTGAGCACGGGCGCCATGGCATCCGAGCCGCCATCCGCGCCCAGCCCGCCCAGAACATAAAGGCGGCCTGCGGCCGCAACCATGGCATGGCCGGCGCGGGCGTCCGGCATGGCCGGCCCGCTCAGCCAGCGGCCTGTATTGGCGTCGTAGATCCACAAATCGGAGCGCGGCGCGAGGGATTCCTTGCCGTAGCCTCCGGTCAGATAGATCCGGCCATTGAGCGCCGCCATGCCGAAACGCTCCCGCCCCCCGGGCATGGCAGGCAGCGGACGCCAGATCTCCGAATAGGGATCGAAAGCCTCAAAGACGTCCCGGGGGCCGAGCACGCTCGCCCCGCCGGCCACATAGATTTCGCCGTCGAGCACCGCGCTGCCCGAATTCGACCGGGCGGTCTCCATGGGCCGGGAGGACCGCCAGGAGCCATCGGCATGGGCCGGCGCGCCGAAGGTCAGCCAAGGCAGAAGGAGCATCAAGGTGGCACACAGCCGGGCCACGCATGGCGCGCGCCGGGCTGTGAGGGTCGGGCGGCGATCATCCGCAATCAAGGGTCGGCACTCCTCAAGCAAAATCAAGCGTTCGGATCCATGTCAGCCGATGAGCACCACGCTGGCAAGTCCGAGGAAAACGAAAAAACCCGCCACATCCGTGACCGTGGTGACGAAAACCGTGGAAGCGAGGGCCGGATCGGCGCCCGCACGTTGCAAAGACAACGGCACCAGCATCCCGGCAAGGCCCGCAAGCGCCAGATTGACCACCATGGCCAGGGCAACAACGGCGCCAAGAGCCACGCTTTGGAACCAGAAGATCGCCACCACGCCCATGATGAGGGCAAAGGCGATGCCGTTAAGTGTGCCCACAAGGCTCTCCCGCAACACGATGCGCATAGCGTTTGTGGGGGTCAGGTCACGGGTGGCGAGCGCGCGCACGGCCACGGTAAGGGTCTGAGTGCCAGCGTTCCCGCCCATGGAGGCCACGATGGGCATGAGCACCGCGAGCGCCACGACTTCCTGAATGGACCGGTCGAACATGCTGATCACCAGCGAGGCGAGCACGGCCGTGAGCAGATTGACGAACAGCCAGGAAAAGCGCTGCCGCATGATGCGCAGCACCGGGTCCGACAGGCCCTCGTCGCCGCCCACGCCGGCGAGGGCGCGCACATCTTCCTCGGCCTCGTCCTGCATGACTTCCATCATGTCATCGACCGTCAGCATGCCGAGCAGGCGGCCCGCCTCGTCCACCACGGGCGCCGAGACCAGGTGGTATTGCTGGAAAAGATAGGCCGCCTCTTCCTGTTCCATGGAGGCGTTGATCCGGATCGGCTCGTCGATGGCAATGACGCTCAAGGCCACGTCGCGTTTTTGGCGTAGCAGACGACCCAGCGGCACGGAGCCCACGGGCTTGTGGGCCGGATCAACGATGAACAGGTCGAAAAACTCGTCCGGAAGGTCCTCGTCCTCGCGGGCGTAGTCAATCACCTGGCCCACGGTCCAGGTTTCGGGCACCGCGATCACGTCGCGCTGCATCAGGCGGCCGGCGGAGTATTCCGGGAACTGAAGGCCCAGCTCCACGGCGGCGCGTTCGCGCTCGGGCACCTGGGCCAGAATTTCCTTCTGGCGGTCTTCTTCCAGGTCTTCGAGCAGATAAACCGCATCGTCGTTGTCGAGGACCGTGATCGCCTCGGCCAGCACGGCCGGCTCGATCGCCTCCAGCACATCGTCGCGCACGTCCTCGTCGAGTTCGGAGAGCACTTCCGGATCGAGCGCATCGCCGAGCGCCTTGATCAGGGCTCGCCGCTCGAAGGGGCGGATCAGCTCCAGAAGATCGGCGACATCGGCCACGTGGAGCGGCGCCACGAGCGCGCGCACGGCGTCATGGTCGGTGGCGTCGAGCGCCTCTACAACGGCGCGCACGAAATCCGGTGACAGGGTGTAGGTCTCGTCGAGGGCCGAGCGGGGCGTCTCGGTGACGTCCCGCTCTTGCGCTTGAGGTCCCTCGTCGGCGCCATCCGCCCGGGGCGTTTGGGCGCGCGCGGTTTGAGACAGGGCATCCGTCGTGGGTTCCGGGATGTTCGGATCCGTTTCCGGGGAGACGGGATCGGGGGCGTTTTTCGGGCTGTCGCCGGTCATGGTGTCTCCTCCGGATCGTCCGTGGGCGCGGGAATGAGGGTCCCGGGCCCCATGGGTGCATTGGCTGGCTCGTTTTGGCTAAAGGGTCCGGCCAGTCGGCGCGGACTTGGGCACATCGAGGCGGCAGGGCGCTTACCGAGCGGGCTCGTGCGACGGCAGGTCGTTCGAGTGCGAAGCGATGGAGTACCACCAGGGCGTCGGCAGCGAGTGACAGGTCTGTCCCGCCCTTGTCAACACCTGTTTCAGCAACCCTCAAGATTTGCGGCGAAAGAGGTGGGGCGGGGGCTCGCACGGGCGAGAGCGGTGCGCCAGCCGGCCCCTCCCTTGGCCGTCGCGGTACAACCTATCCGGGGCCAAGGCGTGTACCCGGAGGACGATATGCCAAAAGAAGCGCGCCTGGAGATTGCATGGATCTGTACAATCCGTCACGATTGACGGCGTGCTCCGTGGGCGATCGGCACTAGCGGTGTGCGGAACGCCCGTGGATATGGCGGCAATGGGCGGAGAACGGGGACTTGGCGGTTCTGGCTTCGCAGTTGTGTCTTGGTGGTTCTGGCTGGGCGGATTTTGTTTGGGCGGCTTGAGGACGGCTGAACGGTCGACCATCGGTTTTTGGGCGGGGGGATATGACGGCGGGCGGGCAATTGAGGCACGGTCCGGGAGGGCACGCAGACCGGCCAGTCTTGTTTTGGCCCGGCGCCGGCCTGGAAGCGGTGCGGGACGAGGCCATGCGTCTCGGGTGGTCCGTGTTGCCCCTCACGCCGCCCTTTGAGCAGGCCCCGTGCCATGGCGTCCGGAGCCTTGTCCTTGGCGCGCTGGTCGATGCGGTGGTCCCGATCCTGACGCCCACTTTCGAGGCCGATGGCGGCCTGCGGCGTGACCGGGTCCTGTCCCTCGTCGATGAGATCGGTCTGGCTTCGCCACCGCAAGGGCGGTGCCTTAATGCGCTTGTCGACCGCTGTGCCCATGGCGCGGGCGACGGCCCGATGGGCGCGGCGCAATCGATCCTCCAGGATTTTGCCGAACCTGATGTGCTGCGAGCCTGCCTTGCCCTCGTGCAAGGGCTCCGGCGGGCAAGGACCATGGTGCTTTTGATCGATGTGCCCGCCGGCCTGCCTTCGGACGTGGCCGAGCGCCTTGAGGACACGGTGATCAGCCTGTCGGCGTCCTGTCCGGCGCGGCTGTGGCTTGTGGCGCCTGACGGGGGCGGGTTCACGCGGATCGACCGGGCCCGGCTCAACACTGAACCGCCTGGGCTGCGGCCACCCGATCCGATCCGCTTTCCACCTCTCAGCGGCCAGCCGAAGGCGACTAGCCGCGTTGAACAGGCATTGGAGGCGGCCTTGGCGCGCCGCGCCTGGGCCATGGACCGGCATTGGAACCGGTCGGTCCATCTCGGCGGACACGAAAATCCGATCAACGTCGATCTCATGTGGGAAGACGCACGGCTCATCGTCGAATGCGATGGCCCGGATCATCTTCAGCCGGACAAATATGCCGCCGACCGCCGACGCGACCGGGCGCTGCAGGCGCGGGGCTATCGCGTGCTGCGCTTTCCCAATGACGAGATCGTGGAGGACACGGAGCGGGTCTGCACCGAAATCGAGAGCTTCCTCACGCAAGCCTTGAGCGAAAGAGGGCAGTCCGGACCAATGGAGCCTGCGCTGACGGAGAAAAACGGATCATGACCTACGGCGTGCCACAAATCGCGACCCTGGTCGTCCTGGCAGGCCAGGGCGGGGAGTCGACCTTGGCGGATCTGGGCAAAATCCACGGCGTGAACCTTGCGAAAAAGGCGCGCGACAAGCTGGAGGCGGATGGTCTCATCACGGCCCGTAGAGAAACCAAACCTCAGCGAACGGATCTCACATTGACGGATGCAGGCTGGGCATTGGTCGAGGATCTCATGACGGCTGCTCCGGACGAGAGCCGTCCTCCCCGCGCCGGTGCCCTCTGGGGCGCCATGCACAGCCTCTTGGCGGCGAACCGGGCAAAGGCGAAAGCCGCCGGCGGCCTGCGTGCGCTGTGGGGCGAGGGGGCGGATAGTCCCGGGCCAAGTGCAACCGGGACGGAACCTGGGCAGGCGCCGTCCTTGGGCGCAGCGCTGCCCGACGGCGATTTGCCCCTTGCGATCCGGGCCGCCTATCGCGCCTTGGCGGCCTATGACAACGGTTGGGTCCTGTTGCGGGACCTGCGTCCGAAACTGGCCCAATGGTCGCGGCGCGACGTGGACGAAGCGCTCAAAGAGATGCGCCAAAACGATGAAATCGATCTTGAGACCAATGACGATGCGGGCGCGGTGACCGAAGCCGACCGGAACGCTGCGATCCGGATTGGCCTGACCGACATGCATTTCGTCCGGTGTTCAGCATAAGCGAGTAGAGATGACTGAGAGCGTGGAATTGCCGCCTAAACCGAGGAAAAAAGCCAAATCGATCCTTGTGCCGCCAGATACGGGGGATCCCAACGAGGCCTGGGAGGCCTTTGAACTGGACCTTGAGGACAAGATCCGTTCAGGGACCGTTTCAGCGAATGATCCCAAGGTGGCGGAGTGCAAGGGTGCAATTCGCGTGCACAAGGAACTGGTGGCCCTTGAGGCTGTCAGCCTGCAGCGTGTCATGAATCCATCGGATATTTGGACAGGTCCCCCGATCCACATCGACGGTGTGAACCGGACGATTTTCGATGAAGTAATGCGGTATTTTCAGCAGTGCAAAAAAGGTCTGCCAAAGCATAATGTTGCCCTGCAGGGAAGCCGTGGTACCGGAAAATCCCATCTTTTAGGGTGGTTGAACCGGGAAATCACGAGAGGCGGAGATCTTTTTGTCCTCGTTGATCTCAATCAAACCGACCAGTTTTGGGAAAGTCTGGTCCAGTCCTATCTCGACGCCCTCAATCGACGCGGTGAACATGGACGGGAACAATATGAAGTGGTGGTTTCGGCGCTGATTGAGCGGCTTGATTTGTCGGCTGGTCATCGTGACGCCATCGCACATGGCCAATTTTTTTCCGAGATTTTGCAACGTGTCCGAGCCAGCGCGCAGTACCAACTTGGCGTGTCGCCGACGGACCGCAAGACATCGGATGTTGTGATATCCCTCCTTCTGCGGAATTCTTCCGACGATAACGCCCGCTTCTCCGCGATCTCCCTTCTTCAGGGCATGAGATTCGCACCCAATGAGCTGCGTGATCTTTGTATTCGGTCTACAGAACTGTCCCCGCGGGATGTTATCCGAGCCCTCCACAGGATCTTCGCGTTTTGTGGGCTTTCCACGATGGTTGCCTTCGATCAGATGGACTGGCTCAACACCGGGCCGGGTGTCTCGGACCCTCGCGTGAACCTCCACCGGTTTACGAACGACATGATGGATTTCACGGCCGATTGTGCGCGAAAGGATGCTCTTGCCCTTGTTGCACTATCTTGTTTGCCGACCACCTGGGATCGATTGGTGCGCCAACTTTTGCCGATGGCGCAGCGATTTTCCTATCAGCCCACGCTCAAGCGGCTTCCGTCCGCTGAAATCGGAGAGCAATTGATCGCCGCGTATTTGGGCCGCGCTTATGAACGGGTCGGCTTTCAGCCGCCCTATCCAACCTGGCCCATCAAACCTTCGGCATTTGCATCGTCCACGGATCTCACGGCGCGGCAAATCATCATCGCGACGGATAACAAAATCCGGGACATGCGGCTGAAAGGCGCCGTTAGCGAAATTGACGACCTGATGGGCGATCCGCCCGTGCCGCCGCCGCCTGACACGCCCTCGGGAGACTATTCCTCGATCCAACGTCGATTTCAGCGCTATCGTCAGCAGGTGCAGGTTCCTGAACTTGATAGTGGAGACAAGCTCGATGAGGCCTTGCCGCCACTTCTTTACGCGGGCCTCAAGGCGTTCAGCATCGAAGCGGGCAACGCTGAGGACATTAAGGTCGATGAACCGTCGCCTCGCAGTCCCATGCCGCTCCATGCCCGGCTTCGCCGCGTCATTGACCCCGAAACGGAGGTCGACGAGCATTGGTCCTTCCGGGCGATTGTGGAGGGTCACCCGCGCGCGACACTCACCCGGCTGAACAATGCGATAACCCAGTCGGCCCTCGGTGTGCGCCGGTCGCTCATCGTGCTGCGCAATGAGGCCTGGCCCGGTGGCAAAAAGAACAATGAGGCCTTCGATGCATTCAAGAACAAGGGCGGGCGCGTGGCGCCGCTTGCTGGAGATGATTTGAAGACCTTCGCCGCGCTGCGCAAGCTCTTCGCGGAACAACCGTTGGGCCTTGAGGGATGGCTGGTGCAGGAGCGCCCGGCGGGCAAAACGGGGCTCCTCTCCCAGATTGATCTGAAGGCGGATGCGGTCGATCAGAAAGGCAAGCTCTCCGAAGACAAATCGTCTGGCGGCGACTCGGCCGTTAGTGGCGAAAAAACCCCCGATAAACGTCCGCCTACCCCCACTCCTGTCCCTGACGTCGACGAGCCCGTCCCCGATGACGCAATTCCCTTGGGGCGGAACATGGCGACGGGGCGGCCCGTTTCGGTGAAGCTGGAGATGTTGCGCCGGCATACGGTGATTTTCGCCGGTTCAGGGTCGGGCAAGACGGTGCTCATTCGGCGGATGATCGAGGAATGTGCCCTCAAAGGCGTATCGGCCATCGTGCTTGACCCTAACAACGATCTTTCGCGCCTCGGTCTGCCCTGGCCGGACGGGGAGGCGCCCACGCCGTGGAGCGAGGACGACCGGGCCAAGGCCAAGGCCTATCATGAGGGTACGGAGGTTCTCGTCTGGACGCCGCGCGTGAGCCGCGGGCGCCCGCTCAGCTTCCGCGCCCTGCCGGATTTCACGGCGCTCAAGGACGACAAGGACGCCTTCGACACCGCCATCACCAACACGGTCGAAACCCTGTCGCCGCTCGCCGGGCTGCCGCCGCGCAACCGCACGCGCACGCTCAATCAGGCCGTCTTCAAGGAGGCCCTCATCGGCTTTGTTGAAGCGGGTGGGACAGAGCTTCAGGATTTCATCGGTTATCTGACGGGACTGCCGGAGGACGCGTCCCTCATCGCCGATGCTCCCAAACTCGCCGCCGATATGGGCCAGAGCCTGCTCGCCGCGACGGTGATGGACCCGCTCCTGAGCGGTGAGGGCGCGCTCGGTGATCCGGGCCCCTTGCTGACCCCAGCCAAGGGCAAAAAAGCGCGCATTTCAGTGATCAGCCTTGTGGGTCTTCCGACCCAGGAGCAACAGCAGAACTTCGTTGCCCAGCTTCAAATGGATCTGTTTTCCTGGTTCAAGAAAAATCCGGCTAAGGACAAGCCCTTGGGCGGTCTGCTGGTCATGGATGAGGCGCAGATTTTCGCCGCCTCCTCCGGCGCCCAGTCGGCCTGTCTGGAAACGACCCTGATGCTGTCGTCCCAGGCGCGTAAATTCGGCCTTGGGCTGATCTTCGCCACCCAGGCGCCGCGCGGCCTGCACAACCGCATTCCGGGCAACGCGACGACACAGTTTTACGGTCGCATCACCGTACCGGCGCAGATCGAAGCGGCCCGCGACGCGGCCGCCGCCAAGGGCGGCAACGTGGATGATATCGGTCAGCTCACGGTGGGTCAGTATTACGCGGCGAGCGAAGGCGTCGATCAGCAGAAGATCCGCACACCCATGTGCCTGAGCTATCACCCTCCCACCGCGCTCACCCAGGAAGACATTGTCGATCTGGCGCGGGGCAAGGGCAGGTGAGGGCCGGTTCCCCTCACAGGCGATAGCGGATCTGATCGGTCCAGAAGCGCTCCAGGCGGCGCAGGGTGACGTTCAGGTCCACGATGGACTCATCTGAAATGCCGCCCGCCTCGCGGATCGAGGTCATGTGCCGCTGGAACAGGGCCGTGACGAGATCGCGCACCTCGCGCCCGCATACGGTCAGGCTGATGCGTACGGAGCGCCGGTCGGTCTCGGAACGCTCATGGCGCAGATAGCCCAGATCCACGAGTTTTTTCAGATTGTAAGAGACGTTCGAGCCCAGATAGTGGCCCCGCGTGCGCAGCTCGCCGGCCGTCATTTCATTGTCGCCGATATTGAACAGCAACATGGCCTGCACGCTGTTGATGTCGGAGCGGCCAACCCGGTCAAGCTCGTCCTTGATGACGTCAAGGAGTTGGCGGTGCAGGCGCTCGATCAGGGTCAGGGCCGTCAAATAGGTGCTGAACCGGTCCTGGGGTTCGTCGTTGCCCCACGGATCCATGGGATCGACCACCCGTGCCATGCCTGCTGCCGCCATACCCTTGACCTCCCCACGCCAACGCAACCGCCGGCCGTGCCGGCGCAACCCCAAACCGGGTCCGACCATACGGCTTTGGCGTTAAGCGGGGCTGAATCGGCCCGCTTCGGGCCGCTGTCCCAGCTCGCAGCGCGCATTTGACACCCTGCAGGCGCACAAAAGCGTGCTCGTTCCCCCAACCACGGAGATTGACAGTCGGGTGTCGGCACGGGCGAAATAAGGGAGCGGGATGAGGGGAGTGAGGGTCGACGTGGTGGATATTTTCTTAAGCTACCTGCGCCCGGACTGGCAGACAGCCTCCTTGGTGGCCAATGCATTGGAGCGTTCTGGCTACTCGGTGTCTTGGGATTTCCCGTCCTGGGTGGGTGAGCCCCTGATCGACGCCATCGACCGGGAGCGCGCCCGCGCCCGCTGCGTCGTGGTGCTGTGGTCACGCCACAGCGTGCACTCGGCTCGTCTTCTTGTTGAAGCCAAGACCGCCCGCAGGGCCGGCACTCTGGTTCAGGCCCGCATCGACCGGCTGGAGGCGCCGGCCGACACCCGCACGCTGCCCATGGTCGATCTGGTGGGCTGGCGCGGAGAGGACACGGGTCCGGCCATGCGCGCCCTCCAGGGCCTCGTTGCCCGCGCCCTTGAGGAGCCGGGACGTCCCAGTGCCCTCGGTCTGGGTCTGGCGCCCTGGCGTTTTCCCGCACGGGCCCGCGCGCGCCAGGCGGCGTTGTGCGCCCTGCCATTTCTTGCGTTGCCCGTCGCCGTGAGTGCCGCCAAGGGCATTACGGAGTACCTCGCGAGCCAAGAAAGTGCCGTGAGCGAGCCGGTGCAAACCGCCCGCGCCGCGCCGCAAGATCGCGATCCTGTGTCGACGGCGGATCTGCTCGCCGAGGCTGGCCTGTGCCAGCCTGTAGACGATGAGGCGTCCCTGGATGCCGCCGCCGCGGGCGGTGTCAGATCCGAGCCTGCGTTGGCCGAAGACGGGCGGTCCACGACAGATCTGCTTTATGCGGCCATGCGCGGGGATGAAGAGGCCCAGTACCGCCTCGCCTTGCGCTATCTCCAGGGCGAGGGGGTCACGCCGGACGAGCCGCTGGGCCTTGCGTGGCTTGAAAAGGCCGCCGAAGCCGGGCTCGTGCGGGCTCAGATGGAACTTGCCGATCTGTACATGGCGGACGAGATTTTGCCCCGCAATATGGAGCGGGCCGTCGGCTGGCTGCGCAAGGCGGCGGAGGCCGGCCACCCGGACGCGCAATACAATCTGGCCGTCGTGATCCTGAAGGGCGAGGGCGTGCCGCGCGACGCGGCGCTGGCGCGCCAGTGGTTTGAAAAGGCCGCCGGGCAGGGGCTCGTGGATGCGTCCTACAATCTGGGTGTGCTCTACGCCAATGGCTGGGGCACCCAGCCCGATCACGCGCGGGCCATCGATTATCTTGAAGTGGCGGCCGAGGCGGGCCGGGCGGAGGCGGCCTGGGCCCTTGGCCTCTTGCTGCACGATGGTGATGCGTCCGTTCAAGACAAAACGAGGGCCGCCCAATGGTTCAAACGCGCGGCCCAGGCGAACCATGCCAACGCGCAGTACATTATGAGTATTTTGCACGTGAAGGGCGAAGGGGTGCAGCGGTCCGAGGCCCTCGCCTATCTGTGGCTGGAACTGGCCATCGCCGGCGGCGCGGACCAGGACGCCCTACGCCGGGATCTGCTGGCGGCCATGGGCACGGCCCAGGCGCAGGCGGCCCTTGACGCCGTGAAGGCGGCCTCCCGGTGTCTTGGCCCGTCCCAGTCGGCACCCGAGGGCAACGTTCCGGCCGATCTGCTGTCCTGAGTGCCCTCAGGCGGTGCTTTCGCATGCCGCGCTGTTGCCAAAAGGGCTCCACACGCGGCGAACCGGACCGTACGGGCCCCACTTTCACTTCATGACGGGATTGTTAGGTGATAAACCTGGACCTGCGCGACGGTCTGCGAAAATTTAAGGGGGTCATGCGCGAATCGCGTCGGGGGGTATGATGTGAGTCTACGTCCCGGCGAGTTTCGGTGGCTGTGACCGGGCGGTGGGGGGCTCGGGTGTGTCGCATCAAGGCGTAAAAAGTAATAGCCCATGGCAGCCGACCGACCGGCGCCGGAGGGGCGCGCGGCCCAGAAGGGATTGGGGCATGGTGACCTTGCAAACCGAAATGGAGGCTGAGCTTCCGTCGGTGGCGTATATGGGTTTGCAGTTCAATCCCTTGACGATCGACGCGGCTGTCGAGGCCATCATGGCGGCCTCCGGTCCCTTTCGCTACGTCACGACGCCCAATGTTCAGCATCTGGTGAATTGGATCGACCATCCGGAGGAGTTTGGCCCGCTTTACAAGGACGCGTGGATGTCCCTGTGTGACGGCCGTCTGCTTCCGGCACTGGCGCGTCTGTCCGGGCTGCGCGTGCCCAGCGCCTCCGGCTCCGATCTCACCGAACGCCTCATTCCGATCATGGCGCGGGAGCGCATCCCCATCACCATTATCGGTCCAGGGCCCTCCGATATCGCCACATTGAAGGCGCGCTACCCGGGACTGATCGTCAACAGCTACAGCCCGCCCTTCGGCTTCATGGAACGCACCGAGGAAGTCCAGGCCTGCCTCGATTTCATTTTGAACCACCCCGCGCGCTTTGTATTTCTGGCGGTGGGAACACCGCGCCAGGAACTCCTTGCGCGCCGCCTCCTGAAGGATGGCCGCGCGACCGGCGTGGGGCTGTGTATCGGGGCGTCCATTGATTTCCTGGTGGGCCGGCAGATCCGCGCGCCTCGCTGGATGCAAGTGGCCTACCTCGAATGGTTTCACCGCATGATGCAGGATCCCCATCGACTGGCAGGCCGGTATCTCATCCACAATCCGCGCATCTTCCTGCATATCTGGCGCTTTGAGCGCAGCCGCCGGCGAGAGCAAGTGGCGGCGCGCAAATCGCCAACGTCACGCTGATCTTCCGAGTATCATTCCGATGCGATCCGCCGGGCCTGTGCCCTGAAAGGTCAGGCAAAATTGGCGCCTGCACTGACCGGTTCGGTCCGAAGGGGCGGTGCTCAGCTTTGCCGGGATAGACCGAGCGGTCTTGCAACGGTGTTAAGGAGCGGTTATCCGCAATGCGATAAGTGATGGGTATTGTCCTGGGGCCGGCCTGCGGCACCAAGCGGAGCCCTGCCCGGGTGTCCCCCGGGTGATCGATGTCCGAACCGGGAGCTGGCCGTCCCACAGCCCGCGGATGACGACATGACCCATGTGCGGCAGGGGCCGAGGTGCCAAGTTTGCCCGCCGAACGCCTGGGTCATTGCATGAGTAAGGTGGGGCGGCGGTCGCAGTCGGCTGACCGGTGTTCCAAAGGGTCTGACATTCCATGGATAGTTCCGTTCCGACTGCGATGTATGGCATTCCGGCCTATGGACCCCCGGGGTACACCGTCGAGGCATCCAACAACGCCAACGCCGGCGCCCTGAATGTGGGCGCGGTCCTGCGCGTGGCACGGCGCCGGATGTTTTTCATCGTCTTCGTGACCATCTTGGGAACGGCCATCGCGGCGGCCCTGGCCCTGGCCATGAAGCACCAGTACCGCACCAGCGCGCAGGTTCTGATCGCCAAGACCGAAACGGAGATCCTCCAGGTCGAGGGCGACAACAGCGATTTTCTTTTAACGGACAAAAATTTCATCGACACCCAGGTGAAGGTCATCCAGTCAGATTCGATCCTGCGCGCGGTCATGACTGACCTCGACCTGGTCAACAATCCGGAATTCAACGACGCCTTGCGCGAAGAGACGGTCCAGGATTTTCTGCAGCCGGCCTATTGGCTTGCCTTCGTGCGAAAGGCCATGCGCGGTTCGGGGGGCGAGGGCGCGGGCGGCGGCGACGTGGCCGAACGCAAGACCCTCGAGATGCTGCGCGAACGTGTGGACGTCAATCGCGTCGATCTCACCTACATCATCGACGTGGCGGCGGAATCGGAAGATCCGGCTCTGGCGCGACGGATCGCCAACGCCATTGCGGCCCAATATCTGACCAGCCAGCTCAACACCAAAGTGGAGGCAACGGACCGCGCCAACGACGTGCTGTTGGAACGGCTCGCGGACCTGCGGACCGAGCTTTTGAATAAGGAGCGGGCGGCTGAACGCTTCCGGGCGGAAAACAATCTGGGCGAAGGGCAGGGCTCCACCACGCTGAAGGAGCAATTGCTCGGTGACCTGAACCAGCAGCTTGCCCTGGTGCGCGCCGATATCGCCGAGAAGGAAGCGCGGCTGCGCCTCGTTCAGAACCTGATCCGCTCGCGGGCCAACGCGGAGTCCATTGGCGAAGTGCTGGACTCCCGCGTAATCATTGCCCTGCGCAATCAGCAGGCGGACGTGATCCGTCGGCGCGCGGAACTCTCCACCCGCTACAAGCCCTCCCATCCCGACATGATCCAGGTGACCCGGGAACTGGAGGATCTGGAAAGCCAGATCCGACGGGAGGTCCAGTTGATCGTGACGAGCCTTTCAAACGAGCTTGAAGTGGCCCGCGAGCGCGAACGCTCCTTGAACCGCTCCATTGAGGGTTACGGCGAGGAGGTGGCGGACGAGGCCGCGGCGATTTCCCAGCTGCGCGACCTGGAGCGGGACGCGGACGCCACACGCTCGATCTACCAAACCTTCCTCAACCGGTCGCGGCAGGTCTCCGAGCTGAAGGAATCCGACCAAGTGGATGCCCGTATCCTTGCCGAGGCGGACCTGCCCTTGCGCCCGTTCAAGCCGAACCGCACCGTGATCGTCGGGGCGGGTGCCGTGCTGGCCGCCATGCTTGCCTTTATCGGCGCGCTTGGTCTTGAGGCCCTGGCGCCGGGCATTCGCACGCCGGAAGACATGGAGCGCATGTTGGGCCTGACCCATCTGGCATCCGTGCCGCAGATCGGCGGGTCCCAGTCGCAACGCCCCTATCGGTATATGCTGCAAAATCCGCTCTCCGGGTTTGCCGAAGTGTTCCGGACCATGCTGGCGACGGTGACCCTGTCGGATCGGGAAAAATCCCGCCATGTGGTGTTGTTCACGTCCGCTCTGCCGGCGGAGGGCAAGACCACCAACGCCATGTGTTTCGCCCTGGCCTCGGCAAAATCGGGAAAGCGGACCATCCTGATCGAGGCGGATCTGCGCATGCCCAAGGTCGGCTGGCAGCTTGACCTGCCTTTTGAACATTCGCTTACGGAAGTTTTGAACGGCGATGTGTCGCTGGGCGCCGCCATGATCCGTGAGCCCGAGACGGGTCTCGCCGTGCTCGCCATGCGCCGGGCCGCCCCTGATCCGGGCAGCCTGCTCGGCAGCAATGCCTTTCAGGAGTTGTTCTCGACCCTGAAGGAGCATTTCGACGTCATCGTGCTCGACACGGCGCCGATCCTGCCCGTGGGCGACACGCTGCAACTTGCGCCCTTGGCCGATCACGTGGTTTTCGTGGTGCGGGCACGCAAGACCGCGCGCGGTGATGTTGCCATGGCCCTTAAGGAACTCAACGCCGTGCGCTCGAAAATCCTCGGGGGCGTCATCACGTTCGCGGACACCTCAAATCGCCGGGCCTATGGCTATGGCAATTATGGCCAGGTGGGCGGCTCCGGCGGTTGGGGAAACCGCGGCTGATCCACCATGCGCGATGACCCGCCCTGGGCAAGGCCCCATGCGGGTCCTGTAAAACGAGCCAGGACGCACATTGCCCGCGTCCCACGCGGCTGACCCGGAGCACGGAGGCCACCACCATGCAAGGGCACCACGCTGCAGCGACACCGGGACAGCCGGCCCAGCCCGTGAAGCTGGTGCCGCCCCATCTTGCCCATGGGTCCCATGGACATCGGCTCGCCGAGTTCACCTTGTTCCTGATGATGATCTATCTGTTCCAATTCTTCACGCCGGAGATCGAACAGATTGATCTTGAAGCGGCCGAATTTGCCGTTGAGGCGGCGCAGTCCAATACCTTCAACCAGATTTTCTGGCTGGCCATGTCGGGTCTGCTCAGTCTGCTGATTTTGCGCCAGCCCAGCCGCTTTTTTCAAATGATCCTCGGCTATTTGCCGCTGCTTGTTCTGCTTGCCCATGTGATCGCGAGTTCAAGCTGGGCGGTCGCGCCGGGGATCAGTTTTCGCCGGGCCGCCCTGGCCCTGATCATCGTCTACAGTTTCGTCGTCGTTGCGATCTATGTGCGCAGTCCGCGCCGGATTTTCTTCATTGTCTATGCCGCGTTCTGGGTCCTGCTCGCACAGTCCATCGTGGCCGCGGCCTTGCCGTCGTCCTACACGGATCTCAACGAGTTTCGCGGCTTTCAGAACCACAAGAACACCATGGGTGCCTTGTGCGGCTACGCCATCATCACCGGGATTTTCATTCACCGGCACCTGCCCAGCAGCCTCCTTCAGGTGCTCAATGTGGGCTTCGTGGCGGCATTCGGAGCCCTGTTGTTCCTGGCCCAGTCCAAAACCGCGCAGCAGGAAGTCATCCTCGTTCCGGTCCTGGCGCTGATCGCCTACACCCTGTCGCGGTTCTTGAAGGTCTCCGTGGGCACGGTCCTCCTCGCCATCGTCGTCGGGATCGTGTTCGTGTTCTGGATCACGGTCACCGGCTTTGGCATTGACCAGGACGATGTGCTCGCCCTCGTCACGGCGGACGTGACCTTCACCCAGCGGACGATTATTTGGGAATATGTGTGGGACAAAGCCAGCGAGCGCTGGCTTCTGGGCTATGGCCACCAGTCCTTCTGGGCCATTGGCCTCATGTCCGTGAACCTCACCGCGCCTGTGGAATTTGTTCGGGGACTGAACCAAGCCCACAACGGCTTTCTGGATGTGTGGCTCATGCTTGGGTTGGTGGGCATCATTTTGTTCGTGCCGATCTTTGGCAGTTTCGATCGCGCTCTGCGGATCGCGCGGGACAGCCATCCCCAGACCCACAACATCGCGTGGGGCCTGATGATCTACGCGCTCATCCATAATCTCACCGAAAGCACGATTTTGCAGGGCCAGAACGTGCCTTGGGCGATCATGGTGTTGGTGTTCGTGGCCGCCGCGCGGGCCCGGCGCGATCATGATCGGGTCGAGGAGGCCATGCGCTTTGCGGTGCCACTGCCCATGGCCGGCCCGGCCCCGGGCGGGGCATCGCCGCCTGACAGCGAGCCGCGCGGGCCCGCGCCCTCGGTTGCCAGGGCATGACGACACGCCCCTTGCGGCAGGCGAAACGAGGGTCTCACGGCACCCCAACCACTTGCCCCCTTGGAGGATAAGGACCAGCGCGCTACACACAGGACGCGAGGGCGTGGCATGAAGGTGCGCGCAAGGGCGGACGTGTCCCGAATCACGGGCAAGAATGCTGGGCCTGACACAGACATCATCGGCGAGCCGATCCCAGGCGTTGCGCCGGCCAACGGTTCGCGCAGTCGGGCCTGGCCCCCGAATTCCAAGGCGAAGGCGAAGAGACCTATGACAGCGGCGTTTTCACGGAAAATTTTCGGCCTGTGCTGTGTCGCGTTTATCGCGGCCTTCGTTCAGACCGCCTGTAGCAAGCAACAGTCCGTCATCCCGGAATCCCAGATCCCGGCCTCGATCCCCTCGACCGGCGAAGCCTACCGGCTTGGCCCCCGGGATAAGCTGCGTGTTGTGGTCTTCGGGGAAGGCGACTTGTCCGGGTCCTACGAAGTCGATGCGACGGGCAGCATTGCCCTGCCGCTCGTCGGCGCGGTGCCCGTCGCGATGCTCACGGTGCGTGAGGCCGAAGCCCGCGTGCGTGACGCCGTGAACGAATTCCTGGTGCAGCCGCGCGTGAGTATCGAAATCGAGGAAAACCGGCCGTTCTACATCTACGGCGAGGTCCAGCGCGGCGGTGAGTTCCCCTTCGTTGCGAATATGCACGCCCTGAATGCCATCAGCATGGCTGGCGGCTTCACCCCGCGCGCCAACAAGGACGTGATCTTCCTCACACGCGCGGGCGCGGATGATGAAGTCGCCGTTCCGGCAACGTCCCAGACCAAAATCCTGCCCGGTGACATCCTCCGGATTGGTGAGCGGCGCTTCTAGAACCGTTTCCCGTTCAAACGGACCCGGCTCTTTTTCTGTTTCGCTCGCGCGCCCCCAAATCGGCCCTTTTGGGGCGCTCCGCGAGGGTGGCGCAGGGGCGCCGGGCCGTGGTCACGGCCCCTTGTTCGTGACCCAACGTGATCGAAAAGTGCTTCAAGCGCGGGAACGATCAATCAGCACACTGCTCAAGGCCGTGACATGACCTTGCGCGACACGGAATGAAGTGTCGCTATTCAAGCTTCGACGTGATCCACACTCTGTGCCCGTCGGCATGGATCGGCTCAACGCAGGTGGGCGTTCGTTTGATCCCACGCCGGTATGACGGGGCATGTTGGGCCCGGGCGCGCCTGGCAAAGTGGGCGGCGGGTGCCGGACTTTGAGCATCTCCCGGCGCGTCCGCTTACCGGTATGGCGATCACGTCTGCCCGCGGATGGTGCGGGCAGATTTCACCGCGCCGTTGTCACGGGCACCCGCAATTGAACGACTCGATGTAATTATCATCTCCGCACAGACGTTTCACGCGGTCTTCGCGAGAGGCGCAGCAACTGGCAATGCTGCTGTTGCATGTCACCAGAATGCTGTCGCTGCGCGCGCCAAAGGCGGGACGTTCACCGCAGGCATATGTGTAGACGATTTTTTCGCAACGATCCCGGGGCGGACGGGTTGCTGCTGTGGGGATGGAGGGGCGTGCGGGCTCGCGCAGACTGGGGGCCTGGGACACGCTGGGCCTGGGCGCGGCGCCGGCACGCGGCGGAATGCTGGCACCCGGCGCGATACTGGCCGGCGCGCGGTCCATGGTCTGCGCACGGCGCGGCTGGGGCGGCGGCACTTGCTGCGGCGTCGAAGCGCCCCGGTCACTGCCTTCCGACAACAATCGCTCGATCGTTGCGGCGGCTTCGTCCGGTCCGGCGAGGCGGCCGCTCCCGGCCGGGGGAACGGCGACTTCGGCCGGCCGGCGCGACGGCGGCGGAGTGGTCGCCGGCACGAAGGGGGACCGGCTAACGGCGCCCGGATCGCGCGTGGTGCCGCGGACCGGTGCAGCACGATAGGCGGCATAGGGCTGAACCGGTTCCGCGCGGCCCGGCGCCGGCAGGGGGCGCGGCACCGATCCGTAAGAAAATGCGCCTGCTTCCGGAATGGGTGCCGAAAGAGGGGAACGGCTGGCGGACCGCAGCGGATCGCTTGGCGCGGCATAGCGGGGCGCCGGCGCGCTGGGCTGACGGTAGGAGGGTTCCGGTTCGTAAGTCGGCGGCGAGGGGGCCCGCGCGGTCGGCGGGGCCGCGGCCGCGCTGCGTGACATCGCAGGTCCGGAAGAGGGAGCGGGCTGCGGCCGGGGCTCGCGCCGTTGCTGGGGATCAAGGGACAAGGGTGCACCGGAGGACGGAGCGCCCGCGGGGGCCGGGTCGTCCGGTGTCCAACTTGACCAGCGATCATCGTCTTGGCGCGCGGGCAGGGTTGGCCGCACGGGATCTGGGGCACCGCGCGTCACCGGCGCCGGTTCCATTCTTGACGGGCTGGAAGGGGCCGGCTGCGCGGAGGCGTATCGGCCTGTCCGGTCCGGTGCCGCCAGGGGACGGGGCGGCGAGGCGGCATCATCCTCAAAACTTGGGGGCGGCGGTGCCGTCGGGGCCGGCGCGGGCCGCTGGGCGGGGGCCGACTGTTCCGCAAGCGCGCGTTTGGCGGGCGGCGGATTGATGGGGACGGTGCTGCGGTCCGACGGGCTCTCTCCACCCGGCCGTGCAGGCGCCAAGGATCGGGGAACCCCTGATTGGCGAGCAGTGGACTCGGCGGTCGCGCTTGGCTGGCGCCCACGGGCAGGGCCCGTGCGATCCGGCGGCGCGATGCGCATGGTGACGCTTGGCGCATCGCCCATCGTTGCCTCGCCCGCCGGTGTGATGGACCGCGGCGCGTCCGTTGGCGCATCGACGCCTGGCTGGCGCGCCCCGGGGGGTTCAAACCGGGCGGTCACCGTATCGTCCTCGGGCGCGGGACCCGGCTCGATGGGCTGCGGCGTGCGCACCCCGGAGCGTGCTGGGGCGCCCGGCCCGGCGTCCGCCATGTCCGTCTCCGGCGCGGTGCTTGCGCTTTGGGCCGCCGGCGCGGCCGGCTCCACCGTCCAGCTCAACCGCTGCACATCGCCGAAAAGGCGCAAGTCCACATGGATTTGGATGGTTTTATTGCTCGGCACGGACTCGCGGCCCAAGGGCTGCTCCGAGCCCGGAAAGGGCTGCTCGAGGAGGACCGCGCCGGCCTCGTCCGTGACGGTGACCTTGATGGGGCCGCCCGGATCGAAGGCGGATAACCCGACCCGCGGCACGGCGCGCAGGGCAGGATACACCCGTCCCTCGGGCGTGGTCACAGTGGCGAAAAACAGCAAGGATCGGGCATCGAGTTTGGGCGTGACCGTCCAGACCCATGGCGCCAGACCCGGGCGCGCGGCGCCCGGCATGGCATTGAGCGTGCGCGGCGGCAAAATGCCGTCGCTGGCCATCCCCTGCCGTGCAGCGGTGACCGTGAGACCGGCAACCAGGAGCGCAAGGCCCATGGCGAAAAAACCGGCCAGACCCGCGCGCGGGCCCGCACGCCCATATGCGTTTTTGTGCGCCGCCGTCCCCCGACGCCCGAAAACTCCACCCCTGACCATTCCGATCTCCAAAGCTGCGCCAGGGGTAATCCTGGCGCGCGCGACCCTCCACCTACAATGCCCTTCAAGGCTCTACGGTGATTTTAGCCTGAAATTAAGTCGAGGGGACTTAAACGTCACATTCGGGCGGTGCGCCGGAGGGCCCTGCGGGGGTGCAGGGCGGGCGGTGCGGGATCTGGCGAGGGCCCATGGGGTTGGCAATCCGACGGGTGAGCCGCGTTCTCCTTGGCGCGGTGTTGGCAACATTTGCGTGGTTTTGTCCCGGTCAGGGCCTGTGCCTGGACGTGGATGTGGCCGGCGCGAGGGCGCTGGGTTCGCCCAGCTTGTCGGAGACGCCGGATCGGCGCTTTTCGGTGACCAAGACCATCCGCTTTGACACCGAGCACATCTTCAGGGGCATTCAGACCGCCGAAATCAGCCTCCAACCAGAGGTTCTCATGTCCTATGGGAATTTCTATGCCGGTTTTCGCGGCAACATGCCAATGATCGTGGACGAAACCCGCTATGACCGGCAGATCGAGGCCTTTGCGGGCGTTCTCGCTTCGGTCAGCCATTGGCTGACTGCCGATATTGGTGTGCGCAAGATCACGGTCCCCATCGCCGCGCCCCGTCCCGGGGCGACACCGGCGATTCGAACGACACCGGCCGCCTTGCGCGAGTCCGGCTTGGCCATGGAACCTTTTGTGCGCCTGATCCGCTTTGGGACAGTCCAACCCAGTGTGGCGATCTTTCGCAATATTGACGAAAACGTGACCACCGTCGAAGGGGAGCTGTCCCACAGCCGCTCATTGAGGGGGCATCTCCAGGCCGCCTTGAGCGGCCGGGCAGGCCAGGTGGTGGGTGAGCCGACGGTTGGCTCTTACGCCTATTACAGTCTCGGCCTCGACCTGGCGCACAAAATCATGGACCGGGCCGTTTTGGTGGCGGGAACCCGGTGGTCCGGCGCCTCCAGCGATTTCCTGTTTGCCGATGCCGAGCGTGGCCGGTTCAAGAACACATCCGTCCGCTGGAGCGTGGCTCTTAGAACGCGCTTTTAAGGGGCGAACGCGCTTTTGGAGCGGCGGGCGATTAATCGGCACCGCGCTCAAGGCCGCGACGGCGACCGCGGCCCGGCGCCGCTGCGCCGCGCACGGCGTTTTTCGGCACGTTTCAGGTGGGGCAGGGCGAAGAGATAAAGCCCCGTCGCCCACATGACGAACAGCACAACGCCGGTCGGCAGGAACACGTAAAGCTTGGTCCAGTCGGCGAAGAACGAGCCGTCATGGATCGCTTCGATGATGTCGGAGCGTCGGTAGGCGACCTGAAGCACTTCGGCTGTGTGCGTATCCACCTGCACTTCCCAATTGCTGGCCGAGACGAATTTCACCATGCCCTTGCCGGGTTTTACGTCGACCCGGGAAAGGTCCGCCCAGGTGGTGATGCCGGCCTGCTCCACGGATCGCGAGGCCGCAAACAGGTCCTCAAAGCTCGCCAAGGGGACCGCCTGGCGCTCTATCCCGGCGGCGCTTGGCGGCTGGATCCAGGCGATATCTTTTTTCAGCATCAGGAGAATGCCCGCGCCGATCATGACAACGAGCGGGACCGCCAGCACAAGAGACGCCCAGTGATGGATCTGGCGCAGCAGCACGCGCAGTTTCATGGTCGCTGTCACCTCGTCTTGGGTGCGTGGATGCCAACTTCAGGCGGTTCCACGAAGAAGCCGGACCCCGCCAAGGGCCCGGCTCCACACGGATCGAAAGATCCGCCGTTGTGACGTTAAACGGTCCGTTTTTAAAGGTCCGTGACCGCCGGCGGCACCGGGCTGCCGGGGACCCAGGGACCGCCCGCCTCGATCAGAGCCGCTTCGAAGTCCGGGATCGCGTCGGTCTTCAGGGTGTTAAGGCGCACACGGATCTCCTCGAACTCTTCTTCCGCGTACCCTATGACCTTCAGGTGCATCTTGGTCGGACCGTAGGTCGAGTAGACCGTCCCGATGGTGACGGCCGAGAGCCGGTCGCGCACCGTCTCCCGCTTCAACTCACCGATCGTGTCCTTGGACTGCTTGCCGTCGAGGGCTTCTTCAAGGGCAAAGAGCTCATCGCGCATGACCTTCCAGCGGGCCTCGAGGGAATCGAGACCGCTGCGGGACTGACCGATGGCGCCCTTGAGCATGTCCATATGATCGTTGAGGGACGAAATCGTCCGGCTCGCCGCCGTGACCGAGCGTTGCAGACGGGCCAGGCGTTCCCAGAACGCCGTCACCGCCTCGGGCGCCGCGCCGTCGAGCGTGCCCTCGCGCATGCGCACGACCTCAAAGCTCTTGGGGCCGACGAGTTCCATGGTTTCGCCGCGCACCCGCATGGACAGGCTCACCGTGTAGGTGCCGGGAGGGGCCATGAAGCCGCCGTCCTCGTCATCGCCCGAGCGGCTGCCGGCCGGGCTCTGAAAGGCCGGATAGCTCAGGTCCCACGCGATCCGGTGGAAGCCCTTGCCCGTGGGGCCCGACAGACGGCGCACCACGTTTCCGTCCGCGTCCCGCACGGTCAACCAGACCTGCGGCGCGCTCTCCCGGCGCTCTTTCTCAAGGCGCTCAAAGCCGGGGAAGGGCGTGTCCTTGCCGTCCTTGACCAGAGGCTTTTCCGTTTCCTGACGTTCAGCCTCCAGGGTCTTCAGGCCGTCCTTGAGGTAGTAGGTGAAGACGGCACCGAAGGGCGGGTTGGGCGCAGTGAAGAAGCCGTCACCCTGGTTTGCCTTGGGATCACCGCCCCCCAGGGGCCGCTGCGGGATGTACCACCAGGCCTTGCGTCCCGGGAACAACAGCGCGTTTTGCTCCAGGCTTTCGGCACTGACGCTGCGCAGGGGCGAATAGTCGTCGAGGATGAAGAAGCCCCGCCCGAAGCTGGCGCCGACGAGGTCGTTTTCCCGCCGCTGAATCGCCAAATCCCGGAAGGAAATCGTCGGCACACCGCCGTTCAGCTCAACCCACTTGGTCCCGCCGTCGACGGAGAAGAAGACGCCGAATTCGGTGGCGGCGAAGAGCAGGTTAGGCTGTTCATGGTCCTGAACGATCCGCCAGACCAGATGACCCTCCGGCAGCGTCTGCGCCAGCGAGGTCCAGGTCTTGCCCTTGTCGGTGCTCTTGAAGAGATAGGGCTTGTAGTCCCCGTATTTGTGGTTGTCCAAGGCCACATAGACCGTGTCGCGCTCAAACAGATCCGCCTTGATGTCGTTGACGAAGGCGAATTCGGGAACGCCCGGCAGCGCCGTGACCGGGATCGAGGTCCAGCTCTGCCCGCCATCCTCCGTCATCTGAAGAAGGCCGTCATCCGTGCCCGCATAGAGCAGGTTTTCGTCGACCGCCGATTCTCCAATCGATGTGATGGTGTTGTATTTGGACATGGCCAGGATGTCCCAGGGGGCATCCCAGGACCACTTGCGGCCCATGATGGGCAGCTGCAGGCGGTCTTCGTTACGGGTCAGATCGCCCGACAGCGCCGTCCAGCTGTCGCCGCGGTCGTCGGACCGCCACAGGCGCTGGGAGGCATGGTAAAGCCGCTTGGGATCGTGGGAGCTGACCACGATGGGGGCATCCCAGTTGAACCGTTCCGGTGCGTCGCCGGGGGCCGGCTGGGGCTGAATGTAGACGATCTCACCGGTGGTCCGGTCCACCCGCACCAGGTTCCCCTGCTGCCATTGGGCGTACATGATGTTCGGGTTGCCCGGTTCCGTGGCGGACTGGTGGCCGTCGCCAAACAGGGTCACGAACCAGTCGGAGTTGCGGATGCCGTTGATGTTGTCCGTGCGCGACGGACCGCCGTGGCTGTTGTTGTCCTGGGTGCCGCCATAGACGTTGTAGAACGGTGCGGCATCGTCCACGGCAACCTTGTAGTACTGGGTCACCGGCAAATTGTTGATAAAGCGCCAGCTTTTCTCAAGGTCATAGGTCTCGTAGAGCCCGCCGTCAGACCCGAACAGGATGTAGTCCGGATCATCCGGGCGGAACGCGACCGCGTGATCGTCCACATGCTTGCGATTGTTGTTCAGGCGGCGGAAGGTCTTGCCGCCGTCCTCGGACACCTGGCTGTAATTGCTCACCAGGTAGAGCCGGTCGAAGGCATGGGGGCTGGCATAGATTTCCTGGTAGTAGTGCGGGCCCGTGCCGCCGCCGACGGCGTCGGACATCTTCGTCCAGGACGCGCCCCGGTCGGCCGAGCGCCACACGCCGCCCTCGCGCCGGTCAAGCTCGATGGCCGCGTATACGACGTCCGGATCGATGGGGGAGATGGCAAGGCCGATCTTGCCCAGATTGCCGCCCGGCAGTCCGCCTGCCAGTTTCGTCCATGTCTCCCCGCCATCGTCGGACATATGAATGCCGGACTCAGGACCGCCGCCCATATAGGCCGCGACAGTGCGATGGTGCTGCCAAGTTGCCGCATACAGACGGTCCGGGTCGCGCGGATCCATGACCACATCCGTCACGCCGGTCCATTCGCCGGCAGACAGAACGTTCTTCCAGGTTTCGCCGCCATCGGTGGTCTTATAAAGGCCCCGGTCACCGCCCGAAGACCACAGCGGGCCTTGCGATGCGGCGAAAACCACGTCGGAATTGTCCGGATGCACGATAATCGTGGAGATATGCTCGCTCTTGGCGAGGCCCTTATTCTCCCAGGTCTTACCGCCGTCGAGGCTCAGATAGATGCCGTCGCCCCAGGAGATATGCCGGCCGCCCACATTCTCGCCCGTACCGACCCACACCGCATGGGGGTTGGAGGGATCAAGGGCGATGGAGCCGATGGAATAAACGTCCTGCTTGTCGAACACAGGCGTCCAGGTCGTGCCGGCATTTGTGGTCTTCCAAACACCGCCGGAGCCCACGCCCACATACCACGTGGCCGGATCGTCGGGCACGATGGCAATGTCGGCGATCCGCCCCGCCGTGAAGGCCGGGCCGATATTGCGGAACTCGAACGCGCCGAAGGTCGCGCTCGCCATCGGGCCTTCGGCCTGCGCTTTGGCCTCGTCATCTTCCGCCCCCGCGCGAAGCGGTGCCAGCGCCAGGACCGGCGCAAGGGCTAGGGCAAGCAGCATCGATCTCATGGAAACCCCCAGTGTTTCGGATCGTTGTTGTCTCAAATTCGCGTTGGTCTTCGCCGTTTGTATTAAAGCTCCATCGTGGCATAGGGCGCATTGTCCTGGCAAACCGGGTGCGGGGCTCCGCGAGCCGCGCCTGTGGACACAAAAGCCGCCCGTTTGAACAAAAAAAGGCGGGCTTCAAATTAATGAGCCCGCCTTTCGTGTCTGCATGGTCCCGCGCTCCCCTACCGGGCTACCAGGTCCTTCTGGAGGTGGCGTCCGGCCAACAGGAACATGAGGCCGCCAATGGCATAAAGTGACGCCGTGATGGTCATGGCGAACCGCAGGCCGGAGCCGGTGGCCTCCCGGCACGCGGCCGTCAGCTCAGGACTGAGTTCGGACAGATTCCCTTTGCACACGAAGCGGTCGAGCGTGTCCGAGAACGGCGAGTCCAGCAGCATGCCGTCGATGGCGGCATCACTCAGGGCGCCGACGAACAGCGGGCCCAGGCCATAGCCGATCAGATTGACGATGAACAGCAGGATCGCGATGGCGGTCGCCCTTGTCCGCATGCCGACAACACCCTGGCCAATGGTGTATTGGGAGGTCAGGTAGCCGTATTTCGACAGGCCCGCGAGGCACAGACAGGCGAGCGCAAGGGCAGGATCCTCCGTGTTGAAACCCACATAATAAAGGGGCACGGACAGAGTCAGGCCGAGGGCCGGCAGCCAGGCAATGGCATTGGGATGGCGCGGCGTGATCTTCTCCACCACAAACCCCAGGGCAATGGTCCCGAAAGCGGACGCCAGCGCGATGGGCACGTTGAATTCAAGGGCCGCTTCACCGACCGTGAGCCCCAAATTGCGTTGCAGATAGGGGCTCATGAAGTTGCTGACGCCATAGCCGCAAAACGCGGCGATCGTGGCGCCGCCGGTCATGTACCAGTAGCTGGGTTTCGACATCAGCTCGCGGATGGCCTGGCTGAAGCTGGCGCGTTCCAACCGGGGCGTGTCGGACGGGTCGGTGAAGCCGCGGGGCGGCTCCTTGATCGTGAGCTTGATGACGATCGCAAGGATAATCCCCGGCAGGCCCAGGTAAATGAAAGCCTCGCGCCAGGACAGGGCTTCGGCGATCTGCCCGCCAAACCCGTTGGCCAGCACCGAGCCCAGGGTAACGCCCATGGCATAGACGCCGAGGGCCGTGCCGCGGGCCTTGGGGATGAAATAATCCGCAATGAGAGAATTGGCCGGCGGCGTACACCCGGCTTCGCCAATGCCGACACCGATTCGAAAGACCAGCAGCATCAGGAAGCTGCCCGCCAGGCCGCACAAGGCCGTCATGGTCGACCACAGGGCCACGCAGATCGCGATGATGGTGACCCGGTTGTAGGTCTCCGCGGCCCGGGCAATGGGGATGCCCAGGATCGTGTAAAGCAGCGCGAAGCCGAACCCGGACAACAGGCCGAACTGCCAATCCTGGAGCTGAAACTCCCGGATCAGGGGTTCGGCGACGACCCCGATCAGAACCCGGTCAATGAAATTGAAGGTGTAAACCACCAGAAGCGAGATCAGCACATAGGTCCGGTATCCCGGTGTGCCAAAGCCCGTCGTGGGGCTGCCAAAGGTGCTCGCTCCCCCGGGGGAAAGGGTTTGGGTCATCTGGGCGTCCTTCCCGTTGGTCCGGTTCACGGCCGCAGGTTGTGCGGACCGGAACCTGGCCTGTTGCCATTCTGTGATGTCTTGCGCGGCTTAAGCATCATTGAACGGCTAGCGGGCAGGCACAAGGCCCCCGCGCCGGCCGCCGGTCCACGCCGAAAGAGTGCCCTACACTCGGCTTAAGGACTAGAAGTCAAGCGGGTAGACGAGATGGTTGCGGAAAATCATGTCCCGATGCTCCAGAAGCTGGGGATCGAGCGCTTGCAGGACGGGATCAGGGGTAGAGCTGTACATCTGCCTGATGTAATCCGGCATCGGCGCCACATCGTCCGGCATCGGCTTGAGGATCTGCGCAAAACTTGCCCAGTAGATGTCGAGGCAGGTCAGCGCTTGGCCCGCCAGATAGGCGTGCCCCATGGATTTCTGCATACGGAGGGTCTCGGCCAGCAGGTCCAGGATCTCCACGCAGCGTTCGGCCGCCGAGGCCTTTGACATCTCCCAAAAGCCATAGGCATCGCGCATGGTGGCAAAGCCTTCGCCGATTTTTTCGCGCGGCACATGCTGGTCGGGCAGCATGGCGATCCGCCGGCACCAGCCAAGCCCGCCTTCGCCGCAGATTTCGTGGGACAGGCCAATGGTAAGGGCCCGCGTGGCCGGGTTGGCCGGGAGGAGGGGCTTTTCAGGGGCAAGACGCTCAGCAAGCATGAGGATTTCAAGCCAGCCCGAACGCGGCGCCTCGTCGTTCCAAACGGCGACGGGTGCGTTGCGGCACCCGGTCCAGGCCACCAGATCCTCATTGGCCTGGCCGCCATATTGGGCAACGGGCGTGTAGGCAATGCCCTTGACGTGGAAGATCGATTTGGCGGATTCGCTCCAGGGGCCGGGAACGCCCCGGGTCAGCGCGAGGCGCAGCCCGGGCATGCTCCGCGCCTCGTTCACATCCTTGTAGTCCATGTCACCCTCCCTGGCGGTGCGGCGCCAAAGGGGGAGGCCGGAGGATGGGCCATACCCGTGCTTGGCGCGTTAACTGGGCCGACGTCCCTGGGCTTCCCACAGGGCAAGAAAATCGTGCCGTGTCTTGGGGCCTAGGGTCCGAAAGCTCGGATTTGGCGCCACGCGATACTCCGCCTTGGTGGCACCGAGCGTATCTTGCCGGCCCGAACGCTTCAGGGCTATAGGGTCCAGATCGTGGATCCGCGCGGCGTTGAGGCCGAAGATCTTCGCCTTGGCCTCCTTGGTTAGCGGCGGGTAGCCGAAACGTTCCTGAAACCCGACTGAAATCTCAAAGGCCCGGAAGGTCTGGATCTGGTCCTGGGGGCTGCCGTACCACAGGCTGTCCGTACCCCAGCAGATACGATCCTCGCCAAAATGGAGCAGAAGCTTGCCAAGCACATGGGCGGCCTCGTCCGGGCGCCCCATGACGTGGCGCCACACGCTGCCGAGTTCCGCATAGAGATTGCCCTCATTGGGCGTGAACCCTGCCTGCCAGTGCGCGGAAATCAGGCGATTGATTCCATAGTCCGCGCGCGGATCGAAGGGCCCCTCGGGCAGATCCGGCTCAAAGCCGGAATGGAAGCACACGAAGGTCATGTCCGGATAGAGTTTGGCGGCCCGGGCGATGTCGCCCGGGTGGGAGTACTGATAATCGAGATAGGGCAGGGGCATGCCCCGATGGGCGCAGACGACCTTGACGCCCAGGCCCTTGGCCCGTTCGAGGAAGGGCCGACCATGGGTCTCATCATCCATGGCAAAGCCCACACCCTCCGGGCCCCATTGGGGATAGATCGTCCAGGCATCCACCTTGAGGTCGCCGACCTGGGCTGCCATTCGGTCAAGCGCGCCGTCCTCGTTCGGCAGGACGCCGGCGTGGATCAGGCCGCGGGTGCGCCCGCCGATCAGATCGAGGATGTTTTTGGCATCGCGGACATAGTCCGATTGCGTTCCATTCGTGCCCGCGCCGTCCCACAGAACGGAGACGACGGCCATGTCCGTGTCCGAATCGAGAAACACTTCCTTGGCGAGCGCCTGGGCAGCATAGGATGGCGACCCATCGCCGGACGCGCCGTTGGCGGAGGATCCATTGGATGTTCCGAAAACCGAGGCGAGCGCGCCGTGCCAGACCTCGCCCTCCCGGCCCAGCACCCCCGCATTGGCCGGATCGACGCAATGGGTCTGCATATCCAGAATGAATTCGGTGCCCCCCAAGGTGCGGGCGGCCAGGTCCTGGTCGAAGGCCGCCTCGTCCGGGATGGCGTAGCGCCCACCGGCTGCGCCGAAGGCCTCGTGCACTTCATTGAACGCGAGCAGGGTCGTGGCCACGCCTGAGGGTGTCTTGAACAGTGTGCGGCGCGTGTGCCCGGTGGCCCGGGCCACATCGTCGGCGCGGTCGCGGGCGTGATTGTTGGCCGTGCGTTCGGCCTCGTTGAGGGGACGCGGCGGGACTTCACCGTTCGATGTCGCATTGATCTTGATCGGCAGGCGTATCCCCGCCGGATCAAAATCCCAGTCCGCAGCCATTTCGGTCTCCTCTCAAACAATACCTGGGGCGTGTGCGGGAAAACCTGAAAGCGGCATGCTCAAACGCCCCGGACCGGTTCCCCTGATCCGTGGGCCGTGTCGCCGGGGATGTCCTCTCAGGGTTTCAAGGCGGCCGCCACCGCCGCTGCGAACTCAACGGCGCCGGGTGCACCCTGATTTGTGGCCCCGAGACGGACAATCACAAGGCGTTCTTGAGGCATCATGAAGATGAACTGGCCCTGGAAGCCCCATGCGAAAAGAGTGCCGCTCGGCAGAATGCCCCGAGTCGCGGCCCGTGCGTCCGAAACCCAAAACCCGGCGCCGTATCCGATATCGCCCGATTGCGGCGTCGCCCGGGTCAGGTCGGCCAGCCGCTCGGCACTAATGACGGGGGCTTCACCGGAACGGCCGCCGTCCACAATCAACTGCCCGAAGCGCGCCCAATCGCGCGCCGAGGCCAGCATGTAGGAACTGCCCACGAAGGTGCCCCGTTGATCGGGCTCCATCACGGCCGTGCTCATGCCCAGGGGGGCAAACAGGGCCCCGGTCATAAAGCCATGCATGCCGGCAAGACCGTCGCCGACGATTTCCTGCAGACGGGCCATGGCAAGCACCGTGTTCCCACTCATGTATTCATAGTGATCCGCCACCGGATATTGCAGCGGGCGTGACGCCGCATAGGCCGCCATATCGCTCTCCAGGAACAGCATGCGCGAATTTTCGTCGAATCCGTCATTTCGTTCCGTTAACGCAAGGCCGCTGACCATCCGCAAAAGGTCGTCAAGACTGATTTGTGAACGAGGATCATCGAGCGCGCGCCACAGGGGCAGGGCACCCGGCGCGGCGAGATCGATCCCTTTGCGGTCGGACAGAATACCGGCGAGGACGGCCGTCACGCTCTTGGTCATGGACCAGCCCGGCAAAGGGGTTTCGCTCGTCACGCCGGGCGCGTAGCGCTCCGCCACCAGAACATTGTCGTGCAGGACAAGGGTCGCCAGTGTGTTGCGCGGGGCCGGCGCATCGGCCGGCGTGTTGAAAGCGCCGTCCACGGCCTTTTGCAGGGCCTCGGCATCGAAATGCTCATTCCGGTGGACCTGGTCGAGTGCCATCATGGTAGGCGCCATGGTTTTGGACACTCGCGAGGACACCCCGCCGCGCCCCACCGCCGGCATCAGTCCCAATTCGACCGGGGCCGGGTTCATCACAAGCGTCTCATCACGGACCAGTGTGCAACCCACGCGCGGCCGGTGAACGGCCTTCGCCGAAAAGGCAAAGGCGACCGTCACGGTCACGGATGGCTCGCCCGCGTCTATGTCGTAGCGTGCGAATTGATCCGCGGTGCCGAGTAGGGGGCCGACATACAAGTCCCAGGCGTCCTCGGGCTCCAGTTTCGAGACAAATGTCAGCGAACAGAGTTGCTTTGCGGCAATGCCGGCTCCGACCGGCAGCATGGATTGGCCCACGGGAGAGAAGGCCACGGCGGCCAGACCGGCCGCGATCAGGACGATCAGCGCGATCACAAGCGTGCGAATGACGGCCATGGGCTCCTTCCTGGGTCTTCGGGCCCCGCGTCCGGGGGGCCGCGAGGGTTTGGCGGGTTGAACCGGCCCGGGAGCCGTCGTCCGCATCCCTTCAAGTCTACGATGTTGCGCCGCGCGGCGCACGATCTCGCCGCGCCGCGTGTCTTGACCTCACCCCAGGACCGCCCATGTCCGCGCTGTATAGTGCGTCATCCGCCGTAGGACCAGAACGGTCGCCCGTTCACAGCAGGGAAAAGACATGGGCCGACCCCGGGAATTCGATGTGAGCGAAGCGGTCGAGCGGGCCATGACCGTCTTTTGGGACAAGGGCTATGAGGGCGCGTCCCTGCCAGATCTGCTGTGCGGTATGGGGATCGCGCGGGGTAGTCTCTACAAGGCGTTTGGCGACAAAAAACAGCTCTTTATGGCGTCGCTCAACTGTTATCGCGTACAGGTTGTCGATCCGGCAACGCAGGCGATCACCCACGGCGCCCAGGAGGCGGCCCGTGACCGCCTGGAAAGCTTTTTTGCCCATGTGGGCACCGCCGTGAAGGCGGGCGATCGGCGCGGGTGTCTGCTGTGCAATTTGGCGGCCGGGCCGGCCTGCGCCGATCCCGATATCTCCGCGGCCGTCACCTCCATGCTGGGCCGGATCACCCACGCCTTCGACGTGGTTCTTGCCGAAATTCCCGCCGCTCCTCCGCTCAGCGACGCCGAGCGCGGCCAGCGCGCGAAGGGGCTCACGGCGTCCTATGTGGGCCTCCAGGTCTTGGCGAAGGCCGGCGCGGGCGAGGCCCTCCTCATCGAGACGGCGCGCGCGAGCATGGCCGCCTTTTGTCCCCAAAGCGCGCATGCACCAGCCTGAGGGCGGCAGGCGAGGAGCCCGGATCCGCGCCGGAGGCGGTTCGCGGCCTTGAGCGCGGTGCGCATGATCCGCCCCTGGCGAGCGCCACGCCCTGTGCGGCATTCCGCGCGCCGACCTCCACGTGCCATAATGGGGCGCCACTGGACGCCGCCACTAGACGCCGCCACTAGACGCCG
>CAYYTT010000005.1:52917-68017 GCA_964474635.1 uncultured Alphaproteobacteria bacterium
GACGCCGCCACTAGACGCCGCCACTAGACGCCGTTGTCCGGTGATCCGCGAAAAGAGCAAAAGGGGAGGATCTCCATGGGACGCGTCAGCGGTAAAATCGCCCTTGTGACGGGGGCATCAAGCGGTCTTGGCTTGGGGGCCTCCATTGTCCTGGCCCAGGAAGGGGCCACCATCGTCATGACGGATGTCGACCTGACGGCCGGACGCGATGCCGCGCGCTCCATCAATGAGGCCGGGGGCCGGGCCATCTTCCACGACCACGACGTAACCGATGAAGCCGCCTGGGCGACCACGATCGCGCACATCCGGCGTGACCAGCGCCGGCTCGACATTCTGGTCAATAATGCGGGCATCGCGCTCAACCACGACACCTTGGAGATGTCACTGGCCGACTGGCGCCGTCAGATGGCGGTCAATGTCGATGGTGTCTTTTTGGGCTGCAAGCACGGTATTCCGCTCATGGCCGAGGGCGGCGGCGGATCGGTGATCAATGTTTCTTCCGTCGCCGGATTGCGGGGCGCGGCTGGGCTTGCGGGCTATTGCGCGACCAAGGGCGCGGTTCGCCTGTTCACCAAGGCGCTGGCGCTGGAATGCGCCCAGGCGGGCAATGGCGTCCGCGTCAATTCGGTCCATCCCGGCATCATCGAAACGCCGATCTGGAACCGGATGGAGAACATGGACGGCACGATTGCCCAGGCCATGGGCGGCCCCGATGGGGCAAACCAGCTCGATGTGCGCAAGCTTGCCCCCATGGTGCCCATGGGGACGGTCGGCGTTCCGGCGGACATCGCCGCGGGCGTTCTTTATCTCGCCAGTGACGACAGCCGCTATGTGACGGGCTCGGAGCTTGTCATCGACGGCGGCATGACCGCCGGGTGACCCTGCGCTTTACGCAGAACACGATGCTCCGCCCAGAACGCAGAACTGCGCGCAGTAACGGTGTTTCAATTTGATCGGCTCAAGGGCGCGGGGCAAATCCGCGCCTAAGGAGAATGCCGGATCATAGGGCAGCAGCGTGCAGGCCACGACGTCCGGGGCCTGCGCGCCGCGTCGCTTCACGATCATGCGTGAGGAGGCGCACATGATGGCGCGCGGGTCCTTGTCCAGGATCGACCAGCAGGCGCTGGTGATTTCGGGAACCTCCGTGTGCCCGTCCATTTCCGGAAAAACGACGAGATGTTCCGGATCATGGGGATCGATGGGCCAGCCGCGCGTCGCAATCAGGTTCGCATAGCCCGTGTGCGGATCGGGATCCTCCGGCCCGGTAAAGCCTGCCCGGCCGGCGAGCGCCAATCGAAAGCCCCGGGCCGCGAGCCAATCGATCCCCTCGCAGGCCTCCGCGAAGGCACCCGCACCCCGTTCCTCGTCATGGGGGCCGGCGGCCCAGTGGTCCAAACTGACGCGCAAGGTCAGCCGGTCCGCGTGCCGTGCCCGCAAGCGCTCCAGGCCCTCTTGGACGCGCGGGCGCATCATGGGGCGCATGGCATTCGTCAGCACAAGGGCTTTATGGCCGCGCGCCAGGGCATCCCCGATCAGATCGATGATATCGGGGTTGAGGAAGGGCTCGCCGCCCGTGAAGCCGATTTCGATGGGCCCGGGCGCCAGCACGGCGACGGCGTCGAGATAGGGCGCGATCTCGGCCGCCGTCACGTAAACAAGAGCATCATTTTTCGGTGAACTCTCGATGTAGCAATTCGTACAGGCGATATTGCACAAGGTGCCGGTGTTGATCCAAAGCGTCTTGAAGCGGTCGAAGGGGACTTGCGCCCTTGGTTCGCCTGTCGCCGTCCAGTCCGGGTCGTGGAAGGGTCTGCCTGCGGTCAAATCGTGCCTCCGTCGTTGCCGCGGTCCTCCCCTCCCACAACCATTTTACGCCAGATCGATCAAGCGGCCATTCTCATCGCGCAATTCAGGGCCCAGAACCCGCGCGCGGCCGTCACCGAATTTTTCGTCGCGTTCGCGCATGGTCGTTTTGAGGCCCTTTTCCGCCACGGACTGCCGGAACCCGTCGGCGGCCCGGGTGTTATGGCCGCGCACGTCGTTTTCGCAAGCCAGCCTTTGCAGGGTGCGCGCGCCCATCAGTTCCAGACCCAAATTGATGATGCGTTTGTTGGCGCTCAGCAGATCCGGATCAATGAGCGCCAAACGGTCCGCAAGCTGTTCGACTTCGCCTTCGAGATACTCGCCAGGTACTGCTTTCATCACGAGGCCGATGATCTGAGCCTCCGCGCCCGTCACCGTGTCGCCCGTCAGCATCAGGCGCTTGGCCCATTGGGGCCCCACATTGTAAAGCCACATATTGGTGGGCAGGGCGCCGAGGTCCCGAGCCGGCGGAAAGCCGAAAATGGCGTCATCGGCCGCGATCACCATGTCGCACAGAAGGGCGATGTCCGTGCCGCCGGCCATGCAGTAGCCGTGCACCTGGGCGATGACGGGCTTGTGCATATCAAAGAGGGCCATGCGGTAGCGCTGCTGACGCTCCAGCTGCCAGGCGTCATCGTCGAGGCGCCGGGCACCGCGGTAGGATTTATCCGCTGACTGAGCGCGTGAGACGGGCACGTTCCCGTCGCGCCCTGAAAGGTCATAGCCCGCGCAAAAGGCCCGTCCCGTGCCCTTTAGAATGACGCAATGGACGTCGAGGTCGTTGTCAGCCTCCCACAGGGCTTCGCTGAGTTCGGCCTGCATCTTGACCGACAGGGCATTTAGCTTGTCGGGCTTGTTCAGCGTGATGCGCGCGCGTCCGTTTTCGGTTTCATAAAGAACGGTCTCAAAGCCTTCCATGGGGCCCTCCCGGTGTTCTTGGGGCTTCCATGCTGGAGCCAACGGCCCGGCGCGGCAAGGGTGGGGGGGCGGGGGAGGCTTTGCCCGATCCGGCGTTATTCTCGCAGGCCTCCCGCTTGGGCCCGTTCGACCGAGAGTGCCACACGCTCGCAGGCCTTGAGATGGGCCATCATGACAAAGAGATTGTCGGCACGCAGATTGTCTTCGGCGCTGCGCAGCCACATGAGGCTCGTGGGGGGGGGGTAGAGTTGCGCACCGAGGTCTTCAAAGCCCACGGTCGCATTGACATCATTGCGCGGCAGGACCTCCCCGGCCTCAAGATCGCCATCGATGAACGCTTGCAGGGCGTCTTGAAGCAAGCCAACGCGAAATTCAGGATCACGCAACGGTCGCGCTTGCACGGTCTTCTTAAAGTCTCTGGTCAACACAGTCTTTGGTCAACACAGTCCCTGGTCAACGCCATGGCGATCGACCTTCTGGGAGGGATGGGGCGGAAACGCCGCTCTTGGAGTCCCAGTTTCCACCCCATAGTCCCAAAGCAGCTTGTGCCTTCAAAGGGGCCGATCAGTAGCGTACCGCGAAGCGGGCGCTGTAGAAGCGGGGCGGGCCGGCAATGAAGGTCGGGATGCCAAAGGCACCGCCCGTGTTGCCCGCATCGATGATAAAGTCCTGATCAAGAAGGTTTTGGGCCTCCAGCGTGATGCTGAATTTCTCGTCCTTAGCCACGTACCCGGCCCGGATGTTCACAAGACCGTAGGCCTCCTGAGAGATCTCCGGGATGGTGTAGAGAAGACCGCCCGTCATCGGGTCGAAAACCGGAATGTCGGCCTGATTTTCGTCCTCAAAGAAAACCCGCGATTGCCAGGTATAGGTTGGCGTGATGAACAACTCGCCCCGCTCGCCCAGGTCGTGTGTGTAGGTCAGGCCAGCCGACAGGGAGTGGTCCGGGCTCAGACGGAACTGATTGCCGCCGAAGACGAGCGGATTGCCGTTATCGTCCTCATCGTCGAAGCGGGCCCGGCTGAAGCCGTATGTCGCGAACAGTTCCAGGTTTTCCAGCGGGTTGGCGAAGATCTGAGCCTCCACCCCGATGGCATCGGCCCCGCCGGCGTTGATGGTTTCGGCCAGACCCGTGGTCACGTCGATGATCGTCGTGATGAAATCGCTGTAGTCATAGTAGTAGACCGAGCCGGAGGCCTCGATTTTGCCGTCCCAGAACAGGCCCTTTGCGCCGATCTCGTAGCTGTCCACGATTTCGTCCGGGAACGTCTCGAAACCGGCGAAGACCGGGCCTACCACATTGACATCGACCACTTCCGGCCGGCGGCCCCGGGCATAGGAGCCATAAAGATTGACGCCGCCTGGCGCCTGATACTGCACCACCGCCCGCCAGACGAAATCCGAGAAAGTCTCTTCGGGACTTTCGATGATGATGTTGCCCGTGTCGGCCGCCAGAATCGTCTCGATGGGCTCCCCGTCGAGGGGATTTGTGATGGGCCCACCGGTCAGAATGCCAAGGGCGGCAAGGCCGCTCACGCCTTCCACGACGCCGCCGGAAAAGCCAGTCACCTTTTCGTCCCGGCTCCACCGGATGCCGCCCGTCACACTGAGCCGGTCCGTGAGGTTCACGGTCAAGTCGGCAAAGACGTCAAAGGCGGCATTGTCGGCAAAGTTCGTGAATTGCTCCTGGAAGAAGGGGCTCACAAGGTTGAAGGGCGGTGTGGTCTGAAGCACGGGCTCCAGCAGGGCCGGATTGCCGGTCAGGAAAATCTGGGAAAGGCCCGGATCGCCGAAGAGGAACGTGGCATCCGCCGGCAAGCCAAAGGCCGCTGCCAGATCCGCATTGCTGCCTGTGGCGGCGATGGAGGAGAAGAGGGCCAGGACACCGCGCTCGTCGAAGCCGAGCGGTACGGCCTGTTCGCCATTTTCAAAGAAGATGTTCCCGCCGATGAAGCCGCGAAACCGTCCGCCGGCGTCGTAGTTCAGGCGGATTTCCTCGCTCCACTGGCTGCCCGCCGCGTCTTCGGCAAAGATCAGCAGATCGAAGGCCGTGCCATCCGGGTCAAACACTTCAACGGAGTCGAACTCGCGGTAGGCGGCGATATTGGTCAGGGTCCAGTCGTCGTTGATTTCGAAGACGATTTCCGTCGTGACGCCCCACACTTCCCGGTCGACGCTCAGCGGCGTTCCGCCCAGAAAGTTTCCAAAGGTGTTGAGGGAAGCAACGTCATTGGGATCGGTATTGCCGCCTAGGGCCGGGATCACGCCGCTTTTAAAACTGCTGCCAGTGGGCGTGTCGTGCTGATAAGAGGCGATGACATCGACCCGCAGACGCTCCGTGGGCGTCCAGCGGACGACGCCGCGCACGGCCGTGGTGTCCGTACCGTTCAAGTCCCGGCCCGTGTTGTTGTCCAGATAGCCGTTCCGGAAGGAATACTGGCCCGACAGGCGCACGGCCAATTCATTGTCGATGATGGGGATGTTCAGATAGGCGTCCACTTCGTCATGGGACAGATTGCCGATCTGGTAGGACGCGCCGAAGCCAAACTCGTTTTCGGGACGCTTGGAAATAAGCGAGACCGCGCCGATCTGGGCGCTGCGCCCGAACAGGGTGCCTTGCGGACCTTTGAGAACCTCGACCCGCTCCAGGTCGAACAACTGCACCACGGAGCCGCGCGAGCGCGAGATGGTCACCCCGTCCTGGAACACCGAGACACGCGGTTCGATGTTCGAGGCGCCAGAGTCCGAGGTGATGCCACGGATCACGAACCCTGGATTGTTCACGCTCTGCTCCTGCACCACGAGGCCGGGCACGAAGCGGGACAGTTCATCGAATTCCGTCACCCCGATGGCGTCAAGGAACTCGCCGTCATAGGCGGTGATATTGATGGGCACGTCGAGGATCGATTCCTCGCGCTTTTGTGCCGTCACCACGATCGTCTCGACCCCGCCGGCCTCGGTTGCGGGCGTTGGCGTTGTGGGGGCTGTCTGGTCCGTATCCTGGGCAAAGCCCGGGCCGGCCAGCAGAACGGCGCTCGCGCACACTCCGGCCAAAAGCCAGCCGCGTAGGTTTGACGGGTCGCGCAAGGTCGTCATGGTTGGGTCCCCCGGAACTGTGCCTGAAATCCCCTTCAGAAACAGGGCGGTTGACGACGGGCCCGTGACTGATTTGCGAAGCTTCGATGATATTTTGTCATCACGAAACCGTGCTCACGCCGCGTCGTGGAAAATGAGGCCCAAGGTCGTGCGCGTGCCCGCCCTGATGACGCTCACCCCATGACGCATCTGGCTGCGCAGCCAGCCCCGTGCGCCGGCTCGCGGCCGATCCCGCACGGGGAAGATTGCGGCCGCGCCTTGGCTCAAGGACACAACGAGAGGGCGCGACTGCATGCGGGGGCGCTGCTCCACGAGCACGAGTTCGCCGCCCGTGAAATCCTGCCCCGGCCGACTGAGCAGGAAAACCATCTGCAAAGGAAAGTGGATCTCGCCGTAAAGGTCTTGGTGGAGACAGTTATAATCGCCCTGGCCGTAGCGCAGCAGCAACGGGGTCGGACGGGTCTGCCCGGCGGCGGCGCACCGCTCCTGCAGGGCCTGAAGGCTGCCGGGCCAATCGGCGGTCTGCCCCAGTAGGCCTGCCCACCGGTTCGCGACGGCCGCGAGTGGGGGATAGAACGCCGCGCGCAGGTCTCCCACGACCTTGGGCAAGGGCTGCGCGAAATATTTGTACGCGCCCCGCCCGAAGCCGTGCCGGGCCATGACGACCGTGGAGCGAAACGCCGTTTGCGGACGATCATAGAGCGCGCTGAGTTGCGCGCAATGCTCCGGGGACAGAAGGGGCGGCGTCACGGCCGCCCCATCCTCATCGAGCTGTCGGTTGAGATCGGCCCAGTCGAGACTTGAGACCAGGGACGGGGCATCCACGTCCGGCGGGGTCAGGGGCGTGTTCATGTGCCGGCGCTCCGCCGGCGCTCGGCGTCGAGCAGGGCCCGCTTGCGCTCCATACCCCAGCGGTAGCCGCCCAGGCCCCCGTCACCGCGCAGGACCCGGTGGCAGGGCACCAGAACGCCGATCCGGTTCGCCCCGCAGGCCGAGGCCGCAGCCCGCACGGCCTTGGGCGCCCCGATGCCGGCCGCCACCTCGCCGTAACTCACCACCGAGCCTTCCGTCACGGACAACAAAAACCGCCAGACCTTGATTTGAAAGGCCGTCCCCTGAAGGTCAAGCGGCAGATCCGGGCGCGGGCCCGAACCGGCCAGATGCCCATCAAGGGCCGTCATCCAGGCATCAAGCTCGGCCGCCTTGCACGCGGCGGATGGGGCCAGGGTCGCCGCCGGGAACTCGTCCTGGAGCTGCGCAAGGAGGCTGGCCTCGTCCGCCCCGAACATCACGAAGCAGACGCCCCGGCCCGTCGCGCCCATCATCAGGGGCCCGAGGGCCGTCGGCCGGCAGGCATAGGCAATGGTTTCCCCCGCACCGCCTGACCGGTAGGCCGAGGGCGTCATGCCGATCCGCCCGGCCGCCGCGCCGTAAACCCGGCTCGTCGAGCCGTAGCCGGCCTCGAAGATGGCGCCCGCGACCCCGTCGCCCGAACGCAGCAGCGTCTTCAGCCGACCCAGACGGGCCGCGTCCTGGAATGCCTTGGGCGAGACACCGAACGCGGCTCGGAAGGCGCGGTTCAGGACGGCCGGCGTGAGGCCGGCCCGCGCGGCAAGGTCCGCGGCCGTCAGCGTCTCGTCCGCATGGGCCTCGATGTGCCGGGCCAGCGCGGTCAGGGCGGCGATATCGCGGGCCGTCTCGGTCGGTCGGCACCGTTTGCAGGGGCGAAACCCGGCCGCCTGGGCCGCCGCGCCATCGGGAAAGAAGCGCAGGTTCTCCGGCCGGGCCGGGCGTGCGGCGCAGGTGGGCCGGCAAAAGACGCCCGTGGTGATGACGGCGTAAACGAACCGCCCGTCCCAAGTCGGGTCGCGTCGGGCAATGGCGGCGCGCATTTCGGGCTCCGGCCACGGGGTGCGGGCCTTCTGCAGCGTGGGTGCCTGGGAATTGGACATGACGGGACCTCCTCTTGTGCTCATGTCCCGCACCGTGCCGCACGCTACCAGCGCTCGCGCTCCGATTACGCCGCGCAATTCGCAACGCGCGCGTGGGTCGTAGGGCAGGCTTAAAGCCTCCTTAGTGGGGTATCTGCTATGTCTCGGGTAGTGCGCGCGCAGTGTTGTTTTGGGAGGCTCAAACTTGGATATGCACGGGCCGATATCCCGACAATCCGTTCAGGTCCGCCTTCGGTGGATTAACGGGCTCTTTGTCGTGTCCGGTCTCGTGGCCATCCTGGGCTTTTGGCAGGTTATCAACGGGGCCGCGCTGCACCAGCACAATTTTAAGCATGTTAAACACAATGATGATCTGCGCCGGGAGCTTTACGATAATGAACGCGGCCGTGATCTCGATCCGCGGCGCTTACGTGCGATCTTGACGGATATTCGGGCCCAGCCGGCGAAGTGTCTGGCCATTGTGGGGCCGCTGGAGCGGGCGGCCATGCGTCTTGCGCACACCTATCAGGCCGTCGATCTGTGTGTTGAAGATCTGGCCCTGGCCGATGAGACGCTGGACCTCCTTGACCGTTATGAAGCCGGAGCCATGTCGCGCGAACGGTTCCTGGCGGCGCTCGCCAGGGCCCTGGAACAGTTTCTGGCCAAGTCGGCGGCTTTCGAGCCTCTGGTGGAGCGGACGGTCAATTTCGTCTTTGTCGTGATGCTGGCCCTGCTGATCATCAATAGCCTGTGCATCGCCATTGCCGGCTTGTGGTTGGGCCGCGGGATTACACGGTCCTATGCCATGCTGGAGACCGCCCGGCGGCAGGCGGCACGGCTCAGTTCAGACCTTGAAGTTCTGTTTGATTCCGTACCCGTGCGTATTTGGATGACGGACAAGGAGGGCCGGGTCCTGCGCGAGAACCGACTGGCCCGCGAGGCTGGCAGTCGTCCCATTGGCCACGCACCGGATGGTCCCGGGGGGGCCGTGCCGGGCGGCGCGGGCGCGGCTTCGCCCCGGGTAGAAGTCTGGGAGTGCGCCGATGGGACACGCGAATGGCTTCAAATCCGCCAGGTGCCCTACCGTCAAGACGCGGAAGAGCACTTGCTGACGGTGGCGACGGACGTGACCGAGAGCCAGCGCGATCGGGAGGCTCTCGCCGCCAGCGAGGAACGCTACGACCGTGCCGTCTCGGCGGCCTCAAGTGGCATTTTCGATTGGGACGTCGTGACCAACGATGTTTTCTTTTCAAAGCGCAATTTTGAACTCCTGGCGGAAACCGACCTCGCCGAGGTCAAGGGTTTTCGGTGGTGGGAAGAGCGTGTGCATGCGGACGACCTTCCAAGGGTCATGGAGGCGCTGACCGCCCATTTGGAACACGGCGTCAATTACGACGAAACCTATCGCATCCGTCACGCCTGCGGTGACTGGCGCTGGTGGCGCTCGCAAGGTCGGGCGCAGCGGGACGAAACCGGTCGTCCGATCCGCATGGTGGGAACCAATTCGGATATCACGGAACTCGTCGAAGCACAGGTGAAGGCAGAGGCGGCGAGCCGTGCCGTCGAATTTGAAGCGACCCACGATGCCCTCACCGGCTTGCCGAACCGGCGTTTCCTCAACAGTGCCATCGCGGCCCTTACGCAAGGGCCGGGCGGGCCGGAGGGCCCCTTGACGGTTGCCCATGTGGATCTCGACAAATTCAAGGAAATCAACGACACGCTGGGCCATGACGCAGGTGACACGGTGCTTGAGCAGTGTGCTCAAGTGCTGGTCGAGCTCCTGGAGGATGGGGAATTCGCGGCGCGCATCGGCGGCGATGAATTTCTGCTGGTTTCGACCCAGCCCAATCCGGAGGCGGGTCTGTGGTCCCGGTTCTGCCATCTCATCGGTTTACTGCAAAAACCGATCATCTATGACGGCAAGCCCTGCTTGATTGGCGCAAGCCTCGGCTCCGCCTCGGGCACGGTCGCCGACTATGCCAAGCTTTTGCAGCAAGCCGACCTCGCCCTTTACAAGGCCAAGAATTTGGGTGGGAACAAATGCGTTCATTACGATGAGACCCTCGCGGAGGAGGTGTCCTCCAAAAAAACCATTGCCGGCGAGATTGTCGCGGGGCTGAACGCTGGCGAGTTCTTTCCCGTCTATGAATTGCAGATCGATGCCAAGACTTTTGATGTGGTGGGTGTGGAAGCGCTGGCGCGTTGGCGCCACCCGAGGCGCGGCGTGCTCAGCCCGGCCGACTTTCTTCCCGTGGCGGAGGATCTCGGCATAACGCCGCAGCTCGACGATGCGATCCTGCGCAAAGCCGTCAAGGACATGGAAGGTTTCGAGCGCATGGGGCTCGTGATCCCAAGGGTGTCGCTCAATGTGTCCGCAAAACGCTTGAGCGACCCGAACCTGAGCAGCGGTTTGCCCAATATGTCAGGGCACGCCTTTCGGATCGGCTTTGAGCTTCTGGAGACCGCGTTCCTTGATGAACTCAACAACGCCGTCAAAAACAATTTGGCCCTGCTGCGCGCCAAGGGTGTTGATATCGAGATTGATGACTTCGGCACGGGGCACGCCTCCATCACCAGCGTAATGAGGGTGCGCCCGGACCGGATCAAGGTCGATCGCAGCTTGATCCAGCCCATCACGCAAGACCCGGATCAACGCCGTATCGTCAAATCCATTGTCGATATCGGTTTGGCACTTGGAATTCGGGTCCTCGCAGAAGGTGTCGAAACCATGGAGCACGCTGCTATTTTGCGCGACTTGGGGTGCGATGCGCTTCAGGGTTACGCGTTCTGCCGTCCCCTTGAGCCGGAGGCCCTGCGCCGGCACCTGGTGGAGCGTCCCTGGGGCCGGGCCGCCGCGTGACGGCCCCGCATCAGGTGGCGCGCCTTCAGGCCGGCGCGCCCAGATCGACCTTCAAGCTGCGGATCGCATGGACGAAGTTGTTCGGCGCAATGTCGATTTCCCCGGTCCAGGTGATGTTGGGGAACCGTGCCAGGATCTGCCGGTAGGCCGCCTCCAGCTGCATGTTAGCGACCCGCTGGCCCAGGCAGACATGGGGCCCAAGCCCAAAGGCAATATGATCCTTGGCGTTGGACCGCGTGACGTCAAAGCGATCCGGGTCGGGAAAGATCGCGGGATCGCGATTGGCCGCTCCGTAATACATGACGAGCTTTTCGCCTTCGGCCACGGGCTGGCCGGCGACTTCCGTGTCCTTCGTGGCCGTCCGGCGCATATAGATCACCGGCGAGACCATGCGGATGGCCTCGTGGACCATGTTGCCGATCAGGTTCGGATTGTCGATCAGCAACCGCTTTTGTTGCGGGAACTCGGTGAGCAGTTTCATGGTGCCCGACAGGGAATTGCGCGTCGTGTCGTTCCCGGCAAAGACGATCAGCAGCCATGACCCGTCAAGGAAGTTCTCGGACAACAACTCGCCATCCACCCGGGCATTGGCGATGGCCGACAGCAGGTCCTTGCGCGGCTCGCGGCGGCGCTGCTGCAGGACCGCTTGTCCGTAGTCGAACATCTCCTGGATGGCGTCGAGGAACTGGCCCAGGAACACCGGATCGACATCGCCGATCTCTTTTTGCTGCAGGGTGTAGCCGGCAATTTCCAGATAGTGCATCCAGCCCACAAGCTTGGGCCGATCCGCCTCGTCGACGCCGAGGATTTCGCACAAGGTGAACAGCGGCAATTCGGCCGAGAAGGTTTCCACCATGTCGACGCGCGGGCCCCTGGCGACCATGTCGTCGATCAGGGCACCGACCTGTGCGTCCACTTTCTTGCGCAGGTCCTCCACATAGCCCGGCGTGAAGAAGGGCATGTGTTCCCGGCGCAGCGGCATGTGGTGCGGCTGGTCAAGGCAGATCATCGTGTCGAGAGAGGAGCGGTGGAGCAGGGGATGGCGCCGATCCTCCCGCCCGTAGGTCATCAGGATACCGCCCTTCTGGGAGGAGAACGTCGCCGTGTCGAGTTCCACCTTGCGGATGTCCTCATAGCCCGTCATGGCCCAAAACCCCGGGCCCTCGGGCTCGGGATGCCACATGATGGGCGCGTGCTCGCGCATGACGTGGAAGGCGTCGATGGGCTGACCGCCGGTGAAGACGCCGTTGTCGGTCAGCAGCGCCGGAGGATCGAGCGGGTAAACGGGCGCCGTTTTCGGCCCCCTGCTGTCCATATCTTCCGTATAGGTTTCACTGACCGGCTGCAGCATTGCGGGCGTTTCCTCAAGTTGGTTTTCGGTGACGGATTGGCCGATTCTAGACCGCGCCGCCCGGCCGGGCAAAGCCCGGCCCAGGCTCAGCGGACGGTCGCGTCGATGCGGTCGATGCGCGGCGACTCGGTCAGGCGCGGCAGCCAATCGGTGCTGTCGATCCAATAGGCCCGGGTCTTTTCCAAAAACCGGTCCATGCTGCGTGCCAGGATCCAGGCATCGAGATAGGCGAGCAGGTCCGGATTGCCGCCCCGCAGGCCAAAGGCCAACGGCGTTTCGAGAAGGGGCCGGTCGAGCGGCAGTTTGAACTGCTCGGGCGACTGGGCAACCAGCACTTCCGGAAAGGGCGTGGTGGCGAGCAGCAGGGGCACCTGCCCTTCAAGGAGCGCGGTCTTGGCGGCCTGCACCTCGGGATACCGGACGAAGGTCGTCTCGGGCAAAAGTTCGACCGCGATCCGCTCGGCGAAAGACCCGCGTGTCACACCGAGGCTCACGTCCTTTCGGTTGAAATCCTCCAGCTCCCGGCCACGCGGTGCCCCCTTGGCTGCGGCAATCAGGTGCACATACTGGCGCGCATAGGGCCGGGTGAAGGTTACCCGCAGGGCGCGCGCTGGGGTCACGGCATAGGCCGCGATGATCACATCGATGCTGCCACGGGTCAGCGCATCGACAAGTTCCGGCGCGGCGAGGGGAACGATTTCGGCCTCGACGCCCAGGTCGCTGGCGAGGGCCAGGGCCAGGTCGATTTCATGGCCGATGAGCGTTCCGGCCGCATCGCGCATGGCGTAGGGCGTGAACAGGGTGGTGCCAATGCGCAACGCCCCCCGATTGAGGATGACGTCGAGATCGTCGTTTTCGCTGCGGCTGGCTCGCCGGCCACTTGTCGAAGCCTGGGCCGTGCGGAATGTGGGGTTGTTGCCGCGCGCAAGGCGGGCCGAAGCGGCGCCGGGCCGGGGCACGGGCTGGGGCGGTGCGGCCTGCGGCGGGGCGGCGTCTTCCGGCCCGAACGCGCCTGACGGTGTGGCCGCCGCGCCGTCCGCGCCCCGGTCCTGGATCAGCCGATTGAGAAGGGAGGAGCCGCTGCTAGGGCTTCCCTCCTGGCTGAAGGCCGGCATTCCGGTCCCCAGGACCAGGAGGACAGCCGCCACAAGGCCGGCGCAGGATCTGCGCATGGCGGGGGTGGAGTGCGAGGCAAGAAGGCAGATGGTCATGCCGGTCGATCCTTCGAAACGCGAACAGGGTGACGGGGTCTTGTCGGTTCCCCTGATTGCAACCCATTTCATACACTGTCGATCCCGCGTCCGCGGTGCCTTGAGCCAGAGCGGCGCGCAAGGCCGCGAGGCCGAGTGGTCATGGGCTCAGGACCCTAAGCGCCTTGCTTAAACAATTGAACCATTCTCATGGGTCATTGTAGGCAGGCGGCTTTGCGGACTACATCCACGGGGACATGGGCGCCGCAAACGCGCCCCGTGACCTGCGCGCGCACGGGCGGCACAGTGTGCGAGAGGCGGTCGGAGAATAACGTGTGCCGTAACGACAGGGTAAAGGTGGCGTGATGCTGGGTTGGTGTTCAGGGCCGCAAGGCAAGGCCGAAAGGGGCGCGCATGCCCGGATCGAGGGACCCCATGGGCACCTTGCACGGCGTTGGCGGGCCCTTGGCGGTAAAGTGGTCGCGCTGGTCGCGGCCGGTCTCGTTTCCGGGTGCGGGGCGTTTGGTTGGCTGGGCTTTGGCGGCGACGGCGAAAGCGCGGCGCGGGGCGGGCAGCGGGCGCCGTCGGGCGACCTCGTGATCCGCTGCGAATCCCGGGACGGGACCTACCAAACCTGTCCGGCGCAAACCTCTGGCGGGGTGCGGCTGCTGCGCCAGACGAGCACGATCCGGTGCCAGGAAAACCGGTCCTGGGGTGTTGAAGACGGACAGATCTGGGTCGATTTCGGCTGCGGCGGTGAGTTCCAATTGGTCGGCACGGCGCCCGCGGTGGCCGCGACGGCCGCGGCACCGGCGGGTGTGGCCGGCGGCCAGGCCGCTATCGTGCCGCAGTTGGGCTCGCCTGAGGAGCAGGAGGCCGTGCGCGCCTGCGCGACCTATGCCGATTTTAAAGTCCGCGATCAGGGCGCCGATGGCGGGCGGCCCGACCGGGTCGTTAATCTGCGGCGCGTCGCCGAGCGCCATTACACGGTGCAGGCCTATATCCGCATCGCCTATAGCGAGGCGTATCTGCGCGATCTGGAACGGGAGGATAAACCGCGTCCGCGCGATGTCTTTTTCATCGATTGCGAGACCTTGCGCGGCCAGGTGCTCCACTTCGAGTACAACAACTTCCTGTGAGCCCAAGGAACGCAACTGGAACCGCCCCCCGGAACCGTACCAGGGGCGGCCCCAGGAGCGGCGTTTGGGAGCCAAACCCAAACACATCTGAAGATGGCCTTTGCCGGTTTACGCGGCCGCGCATTGTCATCCTCCTCGCGGCGCGCGTTCTGATGGCGGCGCGGGCTTGCGTCTCTCGCGCGCCTGTAATTGCAAGCCTCTCTCACGTCCCAGGAGGATCCTCTTACAGTCCTTCTCGCAGTGCCGCCAATGCGCGGGCGAAAGCGAAAGCTTTTCCAGCGCTGCTGACCTTTTGGGAGGACAGCCTGAACTCATGATGATGGGCCGTTCTATTGATGGGCCTTTTAATTAACCCAGATCCTTCGCTTCTTCCAGTGCATCCATCATTACTGTGTTGAGAGAGCGGAGCAGAGCGAGTTCGGCCAAAGGTGTTTCAGGCCAATTCTCTAATCCCGCATTCCTCACTGGGCTATCGACCGCCAGCACCTGAAACGACCTTGCCAGTGGCGCTCATGCCACCTTACTGTTTGGAGGTGGCGGCATGAGCGCCACTGTTTTGAAACAGCCAAGACTAACATTCAAATCGGACCACCGCGATGGGGCAGGCCACTTGGTTCGAGCCGTCTGTTTCATTCAAGACGGCTAGAACCAGTGAGGTCGGGTCAACTTGCCAATGATGAAGCGAGGAAAGCGGGAACCGAGATGTTGGGACGGGCGCGCGGCCTGGGGCACCCTGTCCCAGGCCGTCCAAC
>CAYYTT010000006.1:0-67495 GCA_964474635.1 uncultured Alphaproteobacteria bacterium
TTGGTGAAGATGCCGCCGCCCAGACGGGCGAAGATGGAAATCAGCGAGGCGCCGAGACCGAGCGCGACAAGCGCGTTCACGACCGTCCGGTCGGCCACCGAGCCACCCTCGTTCACGGCCTGGACCAGCGCGAAGTAACCGGCCACGCCGAGCAGGCCGAGGCCCACCACGAGCAGACCCGTCACGGATCCGGCCTTAAAGGCCACCGAAAGGCCCTTGTCGAGGCCATGGCGGGAGGCTTCGGTGGTGCGCACATTGGCGCGCACCGACACAAGCATCCCCACATAGCCGGCAACGCCCGACAGGAAAGCGCCAGTCAGGAAGCCAAAGGCCACAAGCCAGCTTCCGAACAGAATATACAGCGCAACGAAAATCACGGCGCCGATTATCGCAATCGTCGTGTACTGCCGGGACAGATAGGCTGCCGCGCCTTCCTGGATGGCGCTGGCGATTTCCTGCATCCTGTCATTGCCGGGGCTTTCGGCCATCACGGCACGGACTAGATACAGTCCGTAGGCAACGGCCAGGACGCCGCTCCCCATAATAAATAGCATCGCGTTCATTTCCCGATCCTCTTGGACGGTCTGGTGATTTCATCTTTTGGTCAGGTCTTGCCAGCTTGGGTAGCCAGCTTCCTCCCCTACATCCTGACCTGCTTGAGGCACTGCACGGTGCCAAAACCCAAGGCGTGGTGCAACTCTTGTGATGGTCAAGACAAAAAAGGGTGGCGATCCGCAACACGCGTGGCGCGCGGCGCACGGGCACGGCGGGGCGTGTGCGGGACCGCCGCGCGGGCATTGCGCGGCGCGGGCGAGCTAAACCGAAAGAGTTGGAAGGGGCACGCGGCCCGTGGGGCGCGTCCTCAAGACGGCACGGCGCGCCGCTGCACTGTTTTTGGTGCGCTCACGCGCCCCCCCTCGAACCTTCAGGGGGGCTCCGCGAGGACGGCGCGGCAGCGCCGGGCCCCCATCGCGGCCTGAAGCGCGGTGCCGATTATCGCCCCGCGCTCTCGTCGCGGCCCTTGCGGGAGGCTCTTAGAGCGGTCGCAGGAAGATGCGCGGAATCACAAGGGACGTGACCAGGTCTTTGCCCAGGCTGGCATTGATGGTCTTGGTCAACAGGGGCAGCAGCGGTTCCACCACGGCTACGGCCGCATCACCCAGCGGGGGCGGCTCCGTGCCCACATCGAGGGGCCGCGTGTGTGCCGTGCGCACCAGAGCATCCTGCAGCTCATGCACATGGGAGCGCACCTCCCAGATGTGATTCGGCGCCACCAGTTCCACGGCCATGAAGGCCTGCCCCCACAGGCGCCCGTTGCGCAGGACCGGGACCACGAGAAGCGGCATGGCCACCGTTTCCTCGCCCACACTCACGGCCGCCTTCGGCGCCTCTCCTCCGCCCGCATGGGCCGGCGGCGCCGTGATCAAAGAGCCGATGCCCATGACAAGGCGGATCGTCCAGGGGCCCAAACCCCGCCGCTGACGCCCACCAACGAGGCGCCGAAACACTCCCACCATAGAAATACCCTCCACCCTTGACCGGCGTCTGCCGCGCCGGCTCGCAGGGGAGTGTGCGCCCGGTCAGGTTAAGGCGGCCTTGGCGCCCTGTTCGGCGGTGGGTGCCCGCGCTGTTGCCGTTTCAAAAATGGCTGTAGCCGGGGCGGGGCACGGGGATCGTCCGGCCCCGGGCATCGACCAGCTTGACCGGCTGGCCGGCTGGCTCGGCCGCAACCGCGCGGCCGATTTTCGTTACCGGAATGCCGCTGGCACTGGCGCGCGCAAGGATCTCCCCATCCGCACCGGCCGGTGCGGTGAAGGCAAGTTCGTAGTCATCGCCGCCGCACAAGGCCTCCAGCAGGCTGACGGCGCCGCTGTCCACGACGGCTCGTCCGGCTGCGGACAAAGGAATACGCTCCGCCTCGACCACGATGCCGATCCCGGACGCAGTCGCGATATGGTGCACGTCCTGGAGCAGGCCGTCGGAGACGTCGAGGGCCGCCGTCGCGCGGCCCCTCAGGGCCCGTCCCAGGCAAAGCCGCGGTTCGGGCAAATGGTAGCGCCCGGCCAGCGCCTCCCGATGCGTGCCCGACACCTCGGTGAGCCCGCCTTGTGCCGCCCTGAGGCCCAAGGCCCCATCTCCGATGGTGCCGGAGACCCACAACACGTCGCCCACCTTGGCGCCCGAACGGCGCAGGGCGCCCTCCTCCTCGACCCGGCCAATGGCTGTAAGGCTTGCCGTCAAGGGGCCATCCGTGGCCACCGTATCGCCGCCGCCCAAGGCCACCCGGAAGGCAGTGAGGTCCCTGCCCAGTCCGGCCGAGAAGGCGGCGACATCCGCGTCGCTCGTCCTGTCTGGCCAGGCCAGGGTGAGGAACACGGCCACGGGCTCGGCCCCCATGGCGGCGAGATCCGACAGGTTCACGCGCATGAGCTTGCGCGCGACGAGGTCAAGGGGGTCCGTATGCAGAAAATGCCGGCCCGCCACGATGGCGTCGGTCGTGACGGCCAGGGCCTGTCCATCGCCGAGGGGAATGAGGGCCGCATCGTCCACCAGATCGAGCGCGATCCCGTTGCCCGCCGCCAGCGGACGGAAATACTGTCCGATCCAGTCAAATTCACCCACCACGCGGGCTCCGCCGTTCGATGCGCATGGGAACTTCCGTGGAGGGCGCCAGGGTGATGCGCAGCACCGGCATGGGCTCCCCCGCGCCCGCATGGGTCAGGCGCAGCCGGGACAGCATATGGGCCATGATGATGATCATCTCCTGCATGGCAAAACGCGCGCCGATGCACACGCGCGGCCCGGCCCCGAATGGCAGATACGCAAAGCGGTGCAGACCATCGGCCTCCCCGCCCTCCAGGAACCGGGCGGGGCGGAAGCGGCTTGGCTCGCGCCACAGGGCGTTATGGCGGTGGAGCACCCAGGGCAGGACCAGCACATCCGTGCCCACCGCCATGTCGTGATCGCCCAAGCGATGGGCGCGGATTGCCGACCGGGAAATCGAACCGGCGGCCGGGTAAAGGCGCATGCTCTCCTTCAAGACAGCTTCGGTCAGCGGCAGACGGCTCGCCCAGTCCTGGGGCGGCGTTGCTTCAAGGTTCGCGGTCTCGATTTCCGCGCACAAGGCATCCTGCAGATTTGGCTGGCGGGCGATGAGATAGAATGTCCAGGCAAGACTGCGCGCGGTGGTCTCATGGCCCGCGCCGATGAAGGTGAGCAGGTTGTTGATGATCTCATCATCGGTGAGCGGATCGCCATCGGCGAGCCCCACGCTCAGCAGAAGGGACATGAAATCGCGCCCCTCGCCAGGATTTGCCCGCGCGCGCTGGTCTTCCAGGAGCGCACCAATGGCGCCGCGGATGGTTCTGAGAGCCCGGGCGCTGGCCCCCCGCCCCCAACGCGGCACAAAGGCGGGCGCCCGCAGCACGTCGAGCGCGTGGGGCCGCCCAAAACCCTCAAAGGCCGTTTCCAGATTTCGGGCGAAGGTTTTCAGATCGAGCGCAGCATCGTCCGGGAACAGACAGGCCATCAGGATCTTCAAGGTGAGGTCCACCATGTCGTCGGCGAACGGAACGACTTCACCGTCGCGCGCCTCCAGGGCGTCCATATGGGCCTTTGTGACGGCAACCATCGCCGGCGCGAACCCGTCCACGTGACGGGGTGTGAAAATGGGCATGAGCTGACGCCGGATTCGGGCCCAGCGCTCACCTTCAGCCGTCAGCAAGCCTTCGCCGACAATGGAACTCAGTACCGTCTGGCGCAGGTCCTGGAGCCGGTAATCGGCCGCATGGCTGACCAGCATCTCGCGGATCAGCGCGGGCTCGTGGAGCAGCATGATGGAGCGCCCCACATAGCGCCCAGCCAGGATGGTGTCATCGAAATAGCGTTCAGGAAAAATGGTAAGCGGATTGCCGGTCAGGGCGCGCAGGAAGCGCCAATAGGTGATGGGCGTTGGACGCGCCAGGGGATCATGGTTCGGGGGAACCGGCGCCGGTGGCAGGAAGTCCTGGTCTTCGGGAAACTGGGCCATTGGGGGTGCCTCCGTGGCGCATGTCTTTGAGTGCCCGTGCCTTGCCCCGGGGGGCGCGCGGGATGACCGGCGTCAGGCGTGATGGTCCGGATCGAGACCAAAAGCCTCCATCACGTCATCGCCCACACGGCGCGGACGGCCTGTCGCTTTCACGATCATGACCCAGGTCGTAAGGGCCGAAACCGAAAAACGGGAGGCGCCGGGTTTGCGGATGTCGGTGAACCGGTCAAAGCGCGGACCCGCACGCCGGCCAAGCCAGGTGCGCACGTCCACGCCATCGCCGGGAAGGACCGGTTCGCGGTAATCGATTTCATGGCGCAGACAGATCCAGACATGATCCTGCGCCATGGGACCCGATGCGACCGTGAACCAATGGGTCGTGGCCGCCTCCTGGATCCACTGGACATAGACGGCGTTGTTCACGTGGCCGAGTTCGTCGCAGTCGTGCGGCTGGGCTGTCCGGGTTGTCAGGAACGCGGTCTCGAAAGACATTGCGCCGAGGCCGGTTCCTGGCATGCCCGTCTCTCCTCTTCGTGGCCCCGGGGGCCCCGAAGCGCCCCCCCTTTTGTCGCTCAGTGGCGTCGCCCAGTACTGTCACTCAGTGCCAGCGCAGGTCCAGCGTATAGGGATTATCGAGCCCGATATGGGGCTCGCGGATCGTCATGGGTCCTGGTGTATGCCCGAAGGGCGCGAAGCGGGCCAGCATGCGCCCCTCCGCTTCCAGGGCGTTGATGGGCCGGATGTCCGGATTGAGGCCGCCAGGATGCTCCGTGTAATACGTGCAGCCGCCGATGGATCGGCCGTTCCAGGTGTCCACCACATCGAAGATCAACGGCCCGTGGGGCGGGATGGTCGGATGGAGGCATGAGGACGGCAACCAGGTCCGGAACCGCACCCCCGCGATGGACGTCTCCGGAGCGTCCGTGGGCGTCAGGGGCAGACCGACGCCATTGCAGGTCACCCGGTAGCGCCCGCCGCCATTGCCGCTGACTTCCACCTGAAGACGCTCGATGGAGCTGTCCACGAACCGGGCCGTACCGCCGACGGCCCCCTCCTCTCCGAGAACCGGCCAGGGCTCCAGGGCCGCTCGCAGGGACACGTCGATCCCGGCAAAGCTGACCTTGCCATAGAGTGGAAAGCGCCATTCGTGGTGCACGTCGAACCACGTCGGGTCGAGGTCCACGCCCACGGCCGCGCCGGTGTCCGCGAGGACGTCGCACAGGTCCTGCCACAGGAAATAGGGCAGCATGAACTTGTCATGGAGCGCGGACCCGAAGCGGACGAAGGGCGCCGTGTAGGGCTTGCGCCAGAACCGCGCGATCAGGGCCCGGAGCAAAAGCTGCTGCACCAGGCTCATGCGGGCATGGGGCGGCATTTCAAAGGCACGGAATTCAACGAGGCCGAGGCGCCCCGTGGGGCCGTCCGGCGAATAGAGCTTGTCGATGCAGATTTCCGAGCGGTGCGTGTTGCCCGAGACATCTACCATGAGATGGCGCAGCAGTCTGTCGACGAGCCAGGGCGGGCATTCCGTGCCCATCGCGGCATCCGGGTTCGGGATCTGTTTGAAGGCCAGTTCAAGCTCGCTCAAGGCCTCGAAACGGGCCTCGTCGACCCGGGGCGCCTGGCTCGTCGGGCCAATGAACTGACCGGAAAAGAAGTAGCTGAGCGAGGGGTGGTTCTGCCAGTAGCGGATCAGGGAGGCCAGGACATCCGGCCGGCGTAGGAACGGGCTGTCGGCCGGCGTCGCGCCGCCCACCACGATGTGGTTGCCCCCGCCCGAGCCCGTGGGCCGGCCGTCGACTTGGAACTTGGAGGTGTCAAGGCCGGTCTGGCGGGCTTCCTCGTACAGAATATCCGTAATTTCGACCTGCTCGTCCCAGGAGCTTGACGGGTGGATATTGACCTCGATTACACCCGGATCCGGCGTCACCTTGACGACGTTGAGGCGCGGGTCGAAGGGCGGCGTGTAGCCCTCGATGTGAACCGGCATGCCGAGGGCCGTCGCGGTTTCCTCGATGGCGTCGATCAGGTCGACATATTCATCCGCCGACGGAACCGGCGGCATGAACACGCAGATCCGCCCATCCCGTGGCTCCACCGCAATGGCGGTGCGCACCGTCGGCGCGAAGGGCCCCGCGAAGAACCCGTCATCGACACCGGTGCCGACCATGGTGTCCACCGGCGGGCGCGGCCAGACCTGACCGGTGCCTGCGCCGGCACGCTGGTCCTGCATCACGGGTGCGCGGGCCGGCAGGGCGCCGCGGGCCGCGAACGGATCGAGGGGATGGACCGCCGGCACGTCCGGTGCCGGCGCATAGCTGAGCGAGCGCAAGGGCAGACGCAGCCCCGCCGGGCTGTCGCCGGGGATCAGGAAAATCGCATCGCGCCGGGTGCGCCAGCGCTCGGACTGCCAGCGATACCGCCGACGCCCGCCCGCGCGCCGGGCCCGCGCCTGGGCCGGCTGAATGGGCAGCACGAAGCTTGCCGGCTGGGACAGACCGCGGTCGAAGACACGCGCCATGCGAGCCCGCTCCTGGGGGTCTTCAAGCTTGTTGTCCCGCGTGTCCACATTGAGGGGGAGCTGATGTTCCTTGAGCAGAAAGGCCCCCGGATCCTCATAGGCTGGCTGAGCGAAATCCGGATCGATCTCAAGGGCCTCGCACAGGCCCGTCATGAAGGCCTGCGCGTCGGCCGCGGTGGCCGTGCCCCGCACCTCTTCGCGCGCGATCAGAGCCTGGTCCTGCCACAGGGGCACACCGTCCTTGCGCCAGTAGAGCGCAAAGGCCCAGCGGGGCAATTGTTCGCCCGGATACCATTTGCCCTGGCCGTAATGGAGCAGGCCGTCGGGCGCGAAACGATCGCGCAGACGGCGGATCAACTGATCCGCATAGGCCCGCTTGGTGGGGCCAACCGCGTCAATGTTCCACTCCGCCCCGTCCCGGTCGGTCGCGGAGACGAAGGTCGGCTCGCCGCCCACGGTCAGACGCACATCGCCAGCCGCCAGGATGCGGTCGATGATTTGGCCGGTTTTCTCGATGGCCGTCCACTGATCGTCCGAATAGGGCAGCGTGATGCGCGGGGTCTCGCGCACGCGGCTGATCGACATTTCGAAATCGAACTCGACCTCCGCCTCGTCATGGGCCCCGGCGATTGGCGCGGCGCTTGAGGGGAACGGCGTGGCGGCGAGTGGAATGTGGCCCTCACCTGCGAAAAGGCCAGAGGTGGCATCAAGACCGATCCAGCCGGCGCCGGGGGCATAGACCTCCGCCCAGGCGTGCAGATCGGTGAAGTCCGCTTCGGGGCCGGTCGGCCCCTCAATGGGCGCCACGTCGGGCGTGAGCTGAATGAGGTAACCGGAGACGAAACGGGCCGCATAGCCGAGCCGGCGCAGCACCTGCACGAGCAGCCAGGCACTGTCCCGGCACGATCCGGTGGCCTTGGTCAGCGTGTCTTCCGGGGTCTGGATGCCCGGTTCCATGCGGATCACGTAACCGACGGCCTCTTGGACCTTCTGGTTCAGATCCACAAGGAAATCGACCGTGCGCCGGGGCGTCAGATCGATGGTCTTGATGAAGGCGTCGAGCCGCTTGCCCTCTTCGGTGCACTCCAAATAGGGCGCCAGGTCGCGGGCGAGGCCCGTGCTGTATTTGAACGGCACCGTCTCGGCGGCGTCATCGAGAAAAAAGTCGAACGGATTGATCGCATCCATGCGCGCAACAAGGTCGATGGTGACCGAGAAATGGTCGACCCGGTCGGGGAAAACGATGCGCGCAAGCCAGTTGCCGAAGGGATCCTGCTGCCAATTCAGGAAATGCTCGGCCGGCGAAATGGTCTGGGAAAAGCTCAGGATTTGCGTCCGGCAATGGGGGGCCGGGCGCAGGCGCACGATCTGCGGCGCCATGCCCACGGTCCGGTCATAGCGATAGGTGGTGGTGTGTGTGATGCCCGCGTCGATTGCCATGAAAACCCCTCTAAACCCGAAAAAAGCGTGCCGCCGGACTGGCGCCGGACCCGGCGCACCGCCCCGAGGCGCGCGGCTGTCCGCACCGGTCCTATCAAGACCAAGTTAACGCTGTTTTCGCTGACCCTATGCAAGCGTGCCCGGACTGTACACACTGTTGCATAGTGGGTCGAAGCCGTGGCACAGCGATGCAGGGATTCGCGTGGGGAGGTGGGAACTCGTGACGCAACACTACTTCAACGAAATGTATGACGGCGAAGATATTCGCCCGTTTTATTCGCTTGTGGACCGCTGGGTTCAGGAAACCGGCCTCGATACGCTCCGCTTCCGGGCGAACGAGGCGGCGACCCTGTTCCGCAAAATCGGCATCACCTTCGCTGTTTATGGCGAGGACGGGGATCCGGAACGCTTGATCCCGTTCGACCTGGTGCCCCGGGTCTTCGGCAGTTCCGAATGGGCGCACATCGAGGCCGGCGTGATGCAGCGTGCCCGCGCCCTCAACGCGTTCTTGAGCGATATCTACGGCGATGCAGAGATCGTGAAAGCGGGCGTCATTCCCGCCGATATCTCCTTCGGAAATGCCGCCTTCGAACCGATCATGCAGGAGATCCGGCCGCCGCGCGGGGTCTTCAGCCATGTGATCGGCGTCGATGTGGTGCGGGTGTCGGCCGGCGAATATTACGTTTTGGAAGACAATTGCCGCACGCCGTCGGGCATTTCCTACGTCCTGGAAAACCGTGAAATCATGTCGCGGATGTTCCCGGATCTGATCCATGAAGCGCGCATCCGCCCCGTGGACAGCTATCCGGATCTGTTGCGCAGCGTACTGAAGGACATGGCGCCGCGCCAGTGTGAAGGTGAGCCGCGCCAGGTGGTCCTCACGCCAGGCTACTTGAACAGCGCCTATTACGAGCACTCGTTCCTGGCCGATAAAATGGGCATTGAACTCGTCGAGGGCCCGGACCTGTTCACCGAGGACGGCAAGGTCTACATGCGCACGACCCGCGGGCCCCAACGGGTCGACGTGATCTACCGGCGCATCGACGATGCCTTCCTTGATCCGCAGTTCTTCCGCAAGGACTCGGTGCTCGGCGTCAAAGGGCTGATCGAGGCATACCGCAACGGGGCCGTGACGTTGGCCAATGCCCCCGGCACCGGGGTCGCCGATGACAAGGCGGTCTATACTTATGTCCCGGACATGGTGAAGTTCTACCTGGCCGAGGAACCGATCCTGTCCAATGTGCCGACCTGGCGCTGCCGTGACCGCTCAGACCTCACCTATGTCCTTGAAAACCTCAAAGATCTGGTGGTCAAGGAAGTCCATGGTTCGGGCGGTTACGGCATGCTGATCGGGCCGAAATCAACGGCGGCCGAATGCGAGGAGTTCCGCAAGCGGATCGTCGCCAATCCCCACAACTACATCGCCCAGCCGACCCTGTCCCTGTCGACCTGCCCCTGCCTCGTGGAGGAAGGGCTGGCGCCGCGCCATGTGGATTTCCGGCCCTTTGTGCTGACCGGCGCGCGCATGGAAGTGATCCCGGGAGGCCTCACCCGGGTTGCCTTGCGCAAGGGCTCGCTGGTGGTCAATTCGAGCCAGGGCGGCGGAGTTAAAGACACTTGGGTTCTGGACGCGGAGTAAGATCATGCTGAGCCGTACCGCGGAAAATCTTTACTGGCTCGCCCGCTATCTGGAGCGCGCCGAAAACAACGCCCGCCTCGTGGACATGGGCAATCGCATGGCCGCCCTGCCCGCCAGCGACGAGGACCGGGCCCAGGAATGGGCCTCGGTGGTGATCAGCGCCGGTGTCGGTGCCCAGTATCCCCACCTGTTCCAGCATGCGACCCAGGCCAGCGTCGCGCGCTATCTGCTGCTTGAGCAGGAAAACACCTCCAGCGTTTATTCCTGTTTCCATCAGGCGCGCCGTAATGCCCGCGCGGTGCGCACGGCCCTGTCCTCGGAAATGTGGGAGGCGATCAACGACGCCTGGATCCATATCCAGCAGCGTGACAACACCTTCATCAGTGGCGGCGCCCTTGCCGATTTCATCGACTGGGTGCGCAGCCGGGGCGCCCTGTTCCGCGGCTTCGTGGACAGCGCCATGCTGCGCGATGACAGCTACGATTTCGTGCGCATGGGGACCTTCATCGAGCGCGCCGACAGCACCGCTCGGCTCCTTGACGTGAAATATCACGTGCTGGTGCCCGAATGGTCCGGGGTGGGCGGGATCATCGACAAATATCAGTGGATCTCGATCCTGCGCGCTGCGAGTTCCCTGCGCAGTTATCACAGCATCAATGAGGGGGCGGTGACCGCCTGGGGCGTGACCGAGTTCATGACCCTGCAGACCGACAGCCCGCGCTCCTTGATCCATTGCTGGGAAGGCATCGCCTACCATTTGGAGCGGCTCAGCCAGGCCTATGGCGCCGAATACGAGTGCCACGCAATCGCGCGCGAACTCGTCGCCGAAATGCGGGCCGAAACCATCGAAAGCATTTTGGCCAGCGGCCTGCACGAATTTTTGTCCGCCTTCATCGCGAAGACCTCGATCCTGTCTCGCCTGATCGCGGACGCCTATGGTTTCGGCGCCGGGACCGCGCCCAGTCTGGCTGGCCCCGCGTCTTGATGCCCTGCCGCCCGAGGGCCGGACGGGCTCGCTCCGTAGAGGGACGGATATGACGTACTGCATCGCCATGAAACTGGACGCAGGTCTGGTTCTCTTGGCCGATACCCGAACGAATGCGGGCATCGATAACATTTCCACTTTCCGTAAAATGTTCACCTGGTCCGTCCCCGGAGAACGGGCCGTGGCCCTGCTGACAAGCGGTAACCTGGCCATCACCCAGGCCGTGGTCAGTCAACTCCAGGAACGCATCGATTATCCCCAGGACGGCGTGCCGACCCTGCTGACGGTTGAGACCATGTTCGAGGTCGTGCAGCTCGTCGCCGACACCATGCGCGATGTCCAATCCCGCTATGGCCCGGCCCTCGCCGCCATGAACGAAAACGCCCTCGCCTCCATCGTGGTGGCGGGCCAACGCATGGGCGGCGTGCCGCGCCTGTTCCTGGTCTATGCCGCCGGAAACTTCATCGAGGCGACCGACGATACGCCTTATTTCCAGATCGGCGAGACCAAATACGGCAAACCCATCCTGGATCAGGTCATGTCCCTTGATTTGTCCGTGCAGGAGGGGGTGACGCTTGGCCTTTTGTCCATGGCGTCCACCATGCGCTCGAACCTGTCCGTGGGCATGCCCATCGATGTGGCCGTGGTTTCGCGCGACCGGTTCGCCTTTGATCAGATCCGACGGATCGAGGCGGATGACCAGGCCTTTTGGGATCTGTCCAATGCCTGGTCGGCCAAGCTGAAAGCCTCGTTTGAAGACCTGCGCTCCATGATTGTGTGAGGCCGGCGCGCGCTCTCCTGCTGTCCGCAAACCGATCATCGCTCCGTTCCAATGCGATAATTCCCGCCGGCCGGCGCCCCGCGGCGGCGCCGATTGACCTGCCGCAGCGCTGCCTTTTAGGCTGCTTGCCAGAAGATCGTGGACATTGCTGACAACAAAACCCAAACGGGAGGCAGCCCTTATGAACAGGCGCGTGGTGATCATCGGTGCGGGGCTCGGCGGCTTGTGCGCCGCCATCAAGCTTCGCGAGGCGGGTGTGCAGGACCTCCTGGTGCTTGACCGGAACCCTCGCGTGGGCGGGGTGTGGCACGAGAACAGTTATCCCGGCTGCGCCTGCGACGTGCCGGTGGTTCTCTATCAATATTCCTTCGCGCCCAGTTTGAACTGGAGCCGCCATTTCCCAAGCGCCCAGGAAGTCCAGGCCTATGCGGAGGAATTGGTGGACAGTTTTCAACTGCGCCCGCACCTGCGTCTGGGCGTGGCCGCGCACCGGGCCGAATGGCTTGAGGATCAGGCCGTGTGGCATATCACGCTCGATGACGGAACAGTCATTGAGGCCGATGCCATCATCGGCGCCCTGGGGCAGCTCAATCGCCCCGCCCTGCCGGACATTCCGGGCCGGGACGACTTTAAGGGGCCGGCCATGCATTCGGCCCGCTGGGACCACGATGTGGATTTCGCGGGCAAGCGTGTCGGCGTGATCGGCTCGGCGGCGAGCGCCGTGCAACTCATTCCGGAAGTGGCCAAGACGGCCGGCCATGTGACGGTCTATCAGCGCACGCCCAATTGGATCGTGCCGCGCCGGGACCGGGCGGTGAGCCCTGAGGAAATCGCCCTCGCCCTGACGATCCCCGACAAGGCAGGTGAGCTTAACGATATCCATCGGCGCATGCATTACGAGAACGCCGATTATTTCACCTGGCAGGTGTTTTCCTGGACGCCGGAGGGCCGGGCAGCCTTCACCAGAATCGCGACGGATCACCTTGAAGAGCAGGTCCCCGACGCGGCGCTTCGGGCTAAGCTGCTGCCGGACTACCCCATTGGCTGCAAACGGGTTCTCGTGTGCGACGATTTCTACCCGGCCCTTATGCGCGACACTGTCGATCTTGTCACGGAGGGTATTGCGCGCATCCGCGAGGACGGTGTTGAAACGCGGGATGCCTCGCGTCACCACCACGATATTCTCGTTTATGCCACTGGCTTCGAGACGACCGGATGGCATTGGTCCGTCGACGTCATCGGCCGGTTCGGTCAAAGCCTCATCCAGCGCTGGGCGGATCGTCCCGAAGCCTATCTCGGCATCACGGTGACGGACTACCCTAATTTCTTCGTGCTCTATGGCCCCAACACAAATCTGGGGCACAACTCGATCACCTTCATGCTGGAGCGCCAGGTGGACTACATCATCAAGGCACTCCAAACCCTTGATGATGTGGGCGCCAAGGCTCTCTCTCCGACCGCCGAGGCCCAGAGCCGCTTCAACCGGCAGCTCCAGGATGATTTGAGCAAAACCGTGTGGGCCGACCCCGCTTGCGTGTCCTGGTACAAGGATGGCCAGGGACGCATCACCCAGAACTGGTCGAACCACACCCGCGCCTATGCGGCCGAAACGGCAGAGGTCAAGCGCCAGGATTATCAGTTCGTCCGCTGACGGGACCGCCACCGGCGGCCGCCTAAGGCATGAAGCCATGGGGCGTGAAGCCAAAGGCGTGAACAAAGGGAGGCGTGGCATGCCGACACGGCGTCACATCGTTCAGGGGCTTGCCGCCGCGTCCGGCGCAATGGTTGCCGGTTTTGACGCGCCCGCCCCGTCCGCCCGCACACCGGCCGCTGTTCTTGGGAAGCTTTCGGCCCTTATGGGCCGTCTTCCAAGCGCGCAGGCCGGCGTCGTGCTCCATGTGGCGCGCGGCGGTGAGATGCTTTACGCCGGCAGTGCCGGGTTCGCGGGCGGGCTCGACCCCATTGAACCGGCGCAGGGCGCGCCGCGACGGCCCATGAAGGCGGACACCATGGTCCGTGTGGCCTCGGTTTCCAAGATGGCCGTCGCCTTGACGGCGGCGGATGTCCTGGCACGGATCGGCGAAGGTTTCGAGGCAGATGCGGCCAAATGGCTGCCGGGTCTGCGCAATCCGGCCTTCCCGGAGCGGCCGATCACCCTCGCGCACCTCCTGGCGCACACCTCCAGCCTGCGCGATCCGGAGGCCTATTGGATCGCCGCGCCGGGGCGGATTGAAACCATCCTTCAGGCCAGCCCCTATGGCGCGCAGGCGCCTGGCACCTATTTCACCTACTGCAATTTCAATTTCGGCGTTCTGGCGACCATCCTGGAGCGGATGAGCGGCACCCGCTTTGACAGTCTCGCCCTGCAAACCCTCGCGGGGCTCGGTTTGCCGGGCGGGTTCAACTGGTCGGGCGTGCCCCGGGCCCGGCGCGAGGCCGGCGCGACGCTTTATCGGATCGTGGACGGCGACTGGCGGATCCAGACCGACGGTCCCGATATCCTTGCCATGGCGGACCCGTTGTGGCTCCACGAGGACGGCTTCACCCTGGCGCAGTACGAAGTGGGGTCGAATGGCACGCTGTTCTCGCCCCAAGGGGGCCTGCGCACGGATGTGGCCACGGCCGCGCGGCTGGCCAAGACCATCGCCGGCCGCCCCGACCTTGCCCGCATGGTCTGGCGCCATGATCCGCAAGCCAATAATGGCGATACCCTCGGCGGCCTTTACGAGGCCTCGGGCCTTGGCTGCTTCGAATGGCGCCCTGAAAGCGCGCCGATCCGTGGTCAACGGATGATCGGCCATGACGGCGAGGCCTATGGCCTGTATTCCGGCGCCTGGTGGCTGCCTGACATGGACGCGGAAATCGGCTTCGCCATCACGGGAACGCCGCAGGGCGAGCAGCCCCCAAGCGATCATCCGGGCTACAATCTCTGGTGCAAAACCCTGTTCGACACCGCGGCCGGTATTCTGGGCCTGGGCGGCAAAGCGCCGGAGGCACAGCCATGACCGTCACGATCAGACCGCTCGGGCCAGAAGACCGGGACGCCTGGACCCGGCTCTGGCGTGCCTATCTCGCCTTCTACCGTACGAGCCGGCCGGACATCGTCTATGAGACGCTGTGGTCCAGGCTGATGGGCGATCATCCCTATGACGGGCATGGCCTCATCGCGCTGGTCGACGGCGCGCCCGCGGGCCTGGCGCACTATTACTTTCAGCGTCACGGCTGGTCGATAGAGGACGTCACCTACCTCCAGGACCTTTATGTGGACCCGGATCAACGGGGCACGGGGATGGGCCGTGCCCTGATCGAGGCCGTCTACCAGGCGGCGGATGCGGCGGGCCGCCCGTCGGTCTATTGGACCACGGAGCAGGACAATGTCACGGCCCGCCGGCTCTACGACCGCATCGGCACGGTCACCAAATTCATTCGCTATACGCGCCCCTCTCCCACGGGCGGCGGTTCCGACCATCAAGACCCGGCGCGGGAGTGAGTGATATGGATTGGCTTGTCCGGGTGAGTTGGCTGGCCCTTGCGGCACTGCACGTGGCGCCGTCCCTGCCCTTGTTTGTGCCCTCCATGGTGAAGCGGCTTTACGGCGTTGATCCGCAGGGCGTTTTGGGCAGTCTCCTGGTCCACCGGGCCGCGCTGTTCGTGATCGCGGTGGTGGCCGCGCTGATGGCGCTGGCCGATCCGGCCGCCCGCAAGCTGGCGACGCTTGTCCTTGCCATCAGCATGGTGAGTTTTCTTGTGATCTACTGGCGCGCGGGTCTGCCCGAAGGCCCGCTCCGAACCATTGCCGGCGCCGATGCCCTCGGCCTTGTCCCGCTCGCAATCGTCGCCTACGCCGCCTGGCGATGAGCGTCAGTTCACGGCAAGATTGACCGGGTTGAGACCACCCGCCCGCAGGCGAGAGACAATCGCCTCCGCCTGGGCCGGTCCTGCCGCAACGAGGACCGTCAGGGGGCGGTCCTTAGCCTCATCAACCGTCAGCACCGGCCGGCCCAGATGCGGCGTGCCGGCCTTCGCGTCATCGATGAACATGGTGGGGCGCAGGTCGGGCACGAGGTCGCACAACACCGCGCTATAGGGTCCGGTGCCGTAGACCGCGAGCGCCTGGCCGCTGGTCTTGGCGACCGCCTCCGCATCGCGGGCCTTCATGGCCGCCCGCTCCCACCAGCTGCCATGCCCCGCAAAGAGGCTGCGCACGTCTTCAAGCTCATCCTGGGTCGCGCCCAGCGGCGCCTGGGGCTCACCGGCCCGGGCGATGACATGCCAGCCGGCGATGAAATCGTGGCTTTCCAGAACATCGAAGCCGGCCTCGCGCAGGAAGGCCAGAAACCGTGGCCGGGTCACGAGGAAGCTGCGATCCCAGAAATGCGGCGCCGTCTGATCGCTTTCCAAAACCGTCAGTTCAAGGCTGACCAGCGCTTCAGCCGCGCACACGGCACGGATCTTTTTCAGCTGCGCCAGCGGCGCGGCGTTGTGAAACACATCGTGGGCGGCCACCACGTCGAAATCACGCCCGGCAAAGAGCATGGGATCGAAGGACGCGCGCAGGAAGCCGGGCCGGCCGTTGATCGGCGGCCAATCCTCGGTCAGATCCGCGGCCGTATCGATGCCGATGGCGCGCCAGTCCTGGAAAGTGTGGGCAATCCGCCGGGTCAAATGGCCGGCGCCGCAGGAAATGTCGAGAAACTCCCCCGTCACCCGCCCCATGGCGGACACATGGTCCAGAAAGCGCGGCTCGATCAGGCTGCGTTTGCCGTGGGCCTTGCCCTCGATGATGACGATCTCATCCTTGGAGCCTGCTCCGGTCCGCGCCACGCGGGCCTGGAGGTCGAGCAGAACGCTCGGCCGATCGAGAACCGTCTCGATAATGCCGCAGGCCGGGCACAGCAGCCGTTCCGCCGTGCACGGTCCGATCCGGCCCGGCTTGTCCGCCTGCCCCAGCTGGGCCGAGACAAGGGGATAGGCATCACCGTCGAGCCGCGTCAGGACGATTTTGGGCGCATCGCTCCCGCAGTTCGAGCAGCTGTGCGCACGACCCGGCGCTTTGGTGCCAAGGGTGTCTTGCTCGCCGGTTTGGAACGGGATGGTCACGGATTGTCCTTTCACGCCAGTCATGGGCGACGCCTCCATGGACACACGTTACAGCGGTCCCGTTAACCCTCAGTTGCCACGTCCGCGAGTGGCACCCGCCCTTCGCGCCGCCGGCCCGTCCTGCACAACACCCGCGGCATCGGGGGCATTCCAACGGCCCGCAAGCGCCCTGCTGCGCCGCGTGCCATCGAAGCGCGACGGACCAAGGGGCCAAAGCCAGAGCCAGATCCTCGTGATCGGAAGCGCTTGCCCAAACCACACAGATTGCGCACCATCCGGGGCAAACTCGTGTGGCATGGGAGGCTTTCTTATGATCTGCGGGTGGCTCCAACGGGAGATGAACGGCCGCGGGGGGATACCCGGCCGTCTGCCGCACGCAAAGACAGCACGCCGCCAATGGGAATTTGGCCGTGCCGATTCTCTTACGACGGATGCAGATTAGCGCTTGACAGGCAGGGGGTACAAATGGGTCGTACCAATACAGAAACGCGCGATCTTGGCCTCATAGGCCACTGTTCTCGCCGTGTCGCGGGACGTATCGGCATGATGCTGCGCGCGCCGAACCGACATTTGATTGTCGCCTTTACCGTTATCGCCGGCTTGCTGTACACGCAACACGGGGCATGGGCCCAAGGCGCGGGCCGGAACGGCCTGCCTAACATGGGCCTGACCTATGACATCTCCGTGTCAGTTGACATGGAGACGCGGAGATTTTCCGGACAGGAGCGCATCACCTGGCGCAATCCGGGATCGCGGCCCGTCGACCGGATCCCGATGCACCTTTACCTCAATGCCTTCGCTAACGGCGCCTCCACATGGCTGACCGAGCAACGCGGCGGGCGCGGCCTGCGTTTTCTGGACGATCGCCTGCCGGAGGACAGTTGGGGCTTCAACGAGCCGCGCAAAATAACCCGTGTCTCGGGCGATACGGTCCGCGACCTGACCTGGAGCGCGGTCCAACCCGATGACGGTAATGAGGCCGACCGCACCCTGATCGAGATCGCCCTGCGCCGCCCCGTGGCCCCGGGCGAAACCCTGACCCTGGACGTGACCTTCGAGGGTCGCCTGCCCGAGCCGATTGCACGAACCGGCTGCATTCCGGACATGTGCTTTTTCGCCCAGTGGTTTCCGAAACTCGGCGCCTTTGAGACCGCCAACCTGCGCGGCGGCGCGGTCGACGGCTTCGCGGCGCGTCAGTTCCACAGCTCCACGGAATTCTACGCCAACTTTGCCGACTACACGGTCACCATCAATGCGCCCACGGACTTTACCATTGGCGCCACGGGCGCGCGCACCGAGGAACGCGGTGAAGACGGCCGCCAGATCGTCACCTATCGTCAGAACGCCGTGACGGACTTTGCCTTCACCGTGGGCCGGTTCGATGAATACACCTCCACCTTCGATCCCAATGGCGAGGGCCCGACCGTCGCGGTCCGCTATCTGGCCTATGCGGATCGCGGCTTCGCGCTTGAGCGCGCCATCACGGCGGTCCACGGCTCCTTGCGGGTCCTCAACGAAAAGCTCGGGGCCTACCCGTACGAGACGCTGACGGTGGTCTATCCGCCCATCCAGGGCGCGGCCGTGGGCGGCATGGAGTATCCAACACTGTTCACGGGCATTGCTGTCGATCCGGTTTTTTTCAACCCGCCCCTCGACCAGCTCGGCCTTCTGGAAACCGTCGATATCCACGAATTCGGCCACCAGTATTTCCAACATCTTCTGGCCACGAACGAACAGCTCGAAGCCTTCATGGACGAGGGTTTCAACAGCTACTGGGAAGGCGTGATCAAGACCGAACTTTTCGGCAAGGAACGCTCCGGGGGTGCCATTTTCGGACGGCCCATCGACGATCTGCTTTCGGAACGCTCTAGCGATACCTTCCCGCGCCTGCGCGAGGCGCTGGCCAAAAGCCCTTCAAACCTGTTTTACAGCGGGACCAGCGGAACACAGATCTATTCCCGCCCATCCGTCACGCTGCGCACGGCGGCGGGCCTTTTCGGCGAGGAGCGGCTGCATTCGGTCTTCCGCACCTATTTCCAGCGCTGGCGCTTCAAACATCCCAGCTATGAGGATTTCATGGCCGTCGTCTCCCAGGTGGGCGGTGCGGACATGGAGGCCTTCCTGCGCGAGGGGTTCTCGGCCCGGCGGCATCCGGACTTTCGGGTGCGCACCGCAAGCTCCCGGCCCTACGCCGCGCCGGTCGGCCGCTATGAACGGCCCGGGGACGAGCCCCTGGTGCTGACCCAGGACAACGCGCAGGACCACAAATCTCTCCTGATCACCGACCGGGCCCGCGAAACCGACGGCCTTGTCTGGGCCCAGATCACCGATCCGGGCTATGTCAGGGCCTCTGGCACCCAGGACGGCGCGGTGAGTTGGCAAAGTTTCGCGCCGACGCTCGGGTCGGTCGACGTCAAAACCGGCGATGCCGATTTCTTCGAGACCATCGTGCGTGTGTCCGGGCCCGGCTGGGATCACCTGCCCATCGACGTCGTTTTCGAGTTCGAGGACGGGGTCACCATCCAGGAGGTGTGGGACGGACGCGCGGCGTGGCGGCAATACCGATTCTTGCGAGGCGCCAAATTGAAGGCGGTTCGTCTTGATCCGGACAATAAGATCGCGCTCGACTACGACATCAAGAACAACAGCCGGCTGCTCGATCCGGACCCCGATCTGGCCCGCGACATGACGGCGTGGGCGGGCGCGTTGTTCCAGACCTTTTTGAGCGGCCTTTGGGGGGCATTGTGATGGCGAACGAAGGGGCAATCACCAAACCGATCCGGCAGGGCATGGGCCTCGTGCGGGGCTCCCTGACGCTGCTCCTCATGCGGATCGCCGGCAGTCTGCTGCTCGTGGCGCCAGCCATGCTGGCCGCAAAGGGCGCGGCCGATGAGGCGGCCCAGTCCGCGTTCTTTTCCGAGGCGGCCCTGCCCATGCCGGCCAACCATTTCTTCTCGTTGCTCGGCCAGGTGCTGGGCGCGGCGGCGCCGGCCGCCATTGCCCTCATTCTTACCATCGGGCTGGCCTATAAATTCCTGCTCGATGGCGGGGCCATGCGCTGGTTTGCCCTGGAGGCGCAAAACGATCCCCGGGGCGCCGGCTTCCTGGGGCCGTGGCGCGTGATCTTCGGCGAAGGGTGGCAGTGGTTCTGGGCCATGCTGCGCATCGCCATCGTGCCCGGCCTGCTGCTTGTCCTGGCTCTCGGGACGATCGCCTTTTTGGTCAGCCCGGCCGAAAACCCCCTCAAAATTCCTGAAGGGCGCACCGCGTTCGACTTTTACGTGGTGATCCCCGGGATCGGCGCGGCCGCGGTCCTTGCCCTGTCCTGGCTGACGGGGGCTCTTGCGCTTCAGATGCGGGCCGTCAGCGTGGTGAACGAGCGCAAGAACACGTTCTACGCCCTGTGGCGCGGTCTGGGGATCCTGGCGCGCAGACCGTTCCAGGGCACGCTGATTTATCTGGTGATCTCGGCGATCCTGGCCCTGCTGAGCATGGCCCTTGTGGTGGCCTGGCGGGTGACGGATCCCCGCGAGGGCATCCTCATGGCGCTCATCGGGGCCTGGCTGTTCACGGTGCTGATCCAGGCCTATGTCTGGCACTGGATGGCACGGTCCGCTGTCTTGCTCTCGCTGTTGCGGGATCGCGGGACGCCGGCACCGGCTGCGGCGGCCCCTGCTGCGCCCCAGGACGCGTGGGAGGAAGACGCGGACACAGATGTGGACGGCGGCGCACAATCCGCGCCCGATTGACCGGATCGCGATCTATAGCAGACCGAGGAGGGACTGGATGTCGTCCGGCCAATCCTCGGTCCGCGGACCATGGCGCACCATGAGCGCATAGGCGAGCGGCTCCAGATCAACGCCAAGTGTGCCAGAATGGGCGTGCCGCCCCCCTTCCAGTCTGTAACCGAAGGCCCGGGCATATCGATCAAGGTGCAAGGTCAGCCCCATGACGGGGATCGGACCCGATTTCGCTGAAGGTCCGGCCGCGCACACGGCGTAATGGAGACCGAAGCCCTTCTGGAAGGCGCCGCGCAGGGTCCAGGCACCGGCGCCCTCGCCCGAGCGCAGGACCCGGGCCTCCATATCCAGATGCTCGATCAGGGCCACCATATCGTCGAGCCATTCTTCCCGGGCCGCTTCGACAAAGCCCGAGGTGCCGACGGCGAGGAGTTCGCGGCGCGTGCACACCCGCGCACCCGCAATGCCCGCAGGCCGGCCGGCCACGCGTCGCACGACCTTCCCCCCCGCATGGAACAGCGTATTGGCGACAATCCCTTGCGCGCCCAGGGCAAAGTGACAGCCCGAGGATGGCCCCGGCGCAGGCTCCAGCAACGCCGGCAGGTCATCGGGCCCGAGGGGGGGCAGATCATGCTCGGCCGCGCCATAATGGGCCCCAAGGGCGCGCAAGACCCGGTCGAAGCCCCGGATGACGGCCAGGAAGGGCCCTGTACAGCGAAACACCCCTGGCGCGAAGGCCTGGATGTCGCCGCGCGCGGCCAAATCCGCATCCGGATCGCCCCAATTGGGGCCGCTGGCCCGGTGACGATGGATGAGACCGGCATCGATGGCCCGCGTGGAATGCTTGAGCCGCCCCGCGAGGGCCGACACGCTCGACGGATCGGCGCGCGCGCGCTGGGTCAGGTGGCGCGGTGGCTTGGGCTGCGGCCGGTGTTGTCCGCGCAGCAAATAGGCCAGTTCATGGTGATCGAAGGTCGCCTCGTCGAGGTCGTCCACGCGCAAGATGTTCTGCTCTCCTGACGCATCGGGCGAGGCGGATCTTGCTGAGGCGGGCACGGGCATGGCGATCCCCCAAATATCCAAACACGCGGGCACACGGAACGGGCCCTCAACGGGCTGCCGGACTGTGGAACGGTGGCGGGTGGCCCCTTAATCGCGCGTTAAGCGGCGGGCGCCGCGCGCAAGCGTCGACCAAGGGCCTCAAAGTGGCACTGGAGCGCGGCCTCGGTCAGGGGCGCGATCTGCGGGAAGGCGGCATGGGTGGGCCCCATGTCGAGGACGAAACGATCCTCGAGTCCCCGGTCCTGGACAAGCAATTTGCCGCCCCCGAAGCCCGCCATGACCCATTCGGCAATCCGGCCCACAGGAACGGCGAGGCCCGAGCCTGCATTGAAGACACCGCCCTCGCCCCTGCGCAGCGCAGCGGCCAGGAGGGCAGCCGCCCGGTCCAGGGGAATAAAGTCGCGCGGCTGCGCCGGGTCCATGTCATACAGGATCGTGCCCTCCCGTTTCAGACGGGTCAGGAGCATGGCAAGAAAAGTGCGCCGTCCCGGCTCGGGATACTCAAAGCCCGCCACATTCGAAAGTCGCAGCACGGTGAGCCGTTCGCCCAGAAGATCCCCAAGACGCCTTTCGGTCTCGCGCTTGTTGCGCCCATAGGTGTCCTGGCCGAGCGCCGGCCCCTCCACGCGGGCCGGCTCGGTGTTGCCGGCCCCATAAACCTTGCGCGTGCTGAGCATGATAAAGCGAGCCGCCCCGTCCGTGGTTTGGGCGAGGCGCAGATCAAAATCGAGTTCCGGGTCATAGGGCTCGCGCTTCAAACGCGGATCGAAGGCGCAGGACACCACGACGTCGAAACCGCCTGTGGCCGCGACCTCAAGGGCCCGCCCATGGGGTACGGCCATGACCGTGAAGCCGGGTTCGTCCGCCCAGTGCATGCACAAGGACCGGGCGATGAAGCTGGAGGCTCCAGCCAGAAGGATCCGGTGCGCCGTAGACGGATGGATCTTTGTCACGACGCCGGCCATGTCAGTCCGCGAAATAAAGGTAATTGAGGAGTATGAGCAGGAAGAACACAGCCAGAATGCCGAGCAACTCCATGCGGACGAACCGGGACTGGATCTGCCAGTCGCCCGTGTTGTCTCCCGGATTGTTCATGAGGCAATCCCAATAGAAATATCCAAGCCACACCAGGGACAGCGCCAGCCCAAGGACATCCGGCATCACCAGGGCGATCAGGACCACGGGACAGAAGATCAGCACCAAGCCGGCCAAAAGGCCTTCACGCCACAAGGACCAATAGCGCCTCTCGCTTCCCGCATTGCTTGCCGGTGAAGCCCGCGCCACGGCGAAGGTCAAGGTCAGGGCCAGGATGATGACGCTCATTTCCTCCGGGCTCACGGAAAACCAATAGATTTCAAGCCAGCCGAAAAAGACATCACGCACAAGGGTGACAAAGCGCTCGAACGCCTCGAACCAGGTCTTCAGCTTGCCGTACAGCTCCACCGGAGACAGGGTTTCGGCAAGATCGAGCAGGGACAGGCCGCCCAGCACATAACCGATCAGCGACAAGACATTAGGCCCGTGCGGTGGCGGCGGCGTATGGTTCGCGTCACCCTTCATCTTCTCCCCCCGCCCCAAGCGCACCGGCTCTCCCCGCTCAAGCCAACACCCAATTCTTCACACAATGGCTTTCAGATGGTCGATCAGGCGGGCCACATCCTCCGCCTCGTGATAAAGGCCAAAGCCCAGGCGCAGCCTGTCATTGCGATAATCCGTGATGACGTTGCGCGCACCGAGGGCGCCGAACAGGGTCTCGGCCTCAGGCGTCTCGAAGGTCACAAAGCGGCCGCAGCGCCCCGTGTCCGGCTCCACCAGGAGACCGGAGCGGCGCAGCGCCCCTATGCCCTCGCCGAGCTGCGCCAGGAAAGCGGTCTGGAGCGTTTGAACATGGGCGCTGATCCCGCCGGTCGTCAGGCCCTCACGCTCCAGCCAGTCCATGACCGCACGCAGACGATAAAGGCCTGACGGGTCATAGGTTGCACCATCGAAACGGGCCGCATCCTCCGCATAGGGCACACGGCCGCCTTGCGTGCCGCTGAGGGCCGAGAAGGCCGCATACCAGCCGGTCATCCGGGGCCGCGCACCATAGCCGGGCGGCGCATGGAGGAAGCAGACCCCCTCACCCGCCATGGCGTATTTGTAACCGCCGGAGAGGTAAAAGGCCCGCGCTTGGAGGGATGAGAAATCAACCGGCCGGGCCATGAAACTGTGATAGCCGTCGATCACCAGATAGGTGCTGGCATCTGGAATGGCTCCGGCAATCTCGCCAAGCTCCGCATCCGTCAGGCTGTAGCCGGAGTTGAAAAAGACATGGCTCAGATAGACAAGGTCGAACCGCTGCTCGCGTGCCAAGGCCTCGATGATCCGATCCTTGACGGTCTCGAAGGGCTGTGCCGGCACGCGGGTCACCTCCAGGAGGCCATCCTCTTCCAGGCGAGCACATTGGCGGGCGAAACTGTGGAACTCGGCATCCGTGGTCAGAACGCGTAAGGGCGGCGGACCGTCCAGGCAGGACAGGATCGCGCACACCAGACCATGTGTATTGGGCGCAAAGGTCACCGTGGCCGGATCGGAAAGGCCGATTTCCCGCGCGACGTGACGGGCCACCGCCGGTTTGACCGTCCCCAGAATATGCTCCCATTTGCGGTCGAGCAGGCGCGCCGAATCCTGCCAATAGGCTCCGTGGGCTGCAAAACTGACATCCGGCCAGGGATGGTGACTGTGGGCGGCGACATGGAACGGCGCATCGGGCCGCCCGAGGGCCATGGAAAAGGCATCCCGCATCATGACCGGCTCCGCGTGCGGTAGGCATAATGCATGTCGCCGCGCAGCGCCTCCGGCAGGTCGGGGCGCCGGGACCGGGGAATGAGGAAGGTGGCAATTGCGAAGAGATCGGCGAAGATCCGATGGTCCTGGGCGGTGCGCCGCAGATACTCCTGCCCCGAGGACCCGCCTGTGCCGGTCCGGTGCCCGATCATCCGCGCTGCCATCATGGCGTGCCGGTAGCGCCAGGTCGCCATGGCCTCGTCAATATCCATTAAGGTGGAGAGCACCTTGAAGGGCACCTGCAGGATCGGTTCATCCCGGTACAGATTGATGAAAAGGGCAGCCTGGAGCGCCTTGCGCGACAGGCGCCAGCCGTCACCCGTGTCGTCCGGCGCGCCGGCGTCGTCCTCAGGGCCGGCATCGTCCTCCGGAGCGGCGATGGCGCTCAAGGCCGCGCGGGACCGGGCGATGGAGGCCATCTGACGGTCCCGTTCCTCCTCAGTCAGCGTATCATTGGCGCTGACGGCGTCGCGTTCCTCCGACAGCATGGCATCGAGCGCGCTCCCATAAGCGCGATGGAAGGCGTAGTCCCGATCGGCAAGGAAGGGGGTGCGCGACAGCCACCGGTCGATCAGGACCCGCAGCGACGGCCGTGCCTCGTCCTCGGCCAGGGTCTCCCGCTCCTGCGCCGTCAGATCGGTGTCGAACCCGCCGGCCTTGAAGGTCAAACGCTCCTCGCGCGTCAGACCAAGCCGGACCTCGATGCGCCGGAATTGCCCGCTCTGAAAACCCGACGCCGGCACAAGCAGGTGGCGAAACTCAAGGAAATCCATGGGCGTCATGGTCTCCAGCACATCCACCTGCTGGATCAGCAGATCGAGAATGCTCCGCACCCGGTCAAGGGCATGGTGAGCACGCGCCAGATGGGCTTCATCCATCACGGGATCGGCGAAGACGGCTTCCACAAGGGACAATTCGTGGAGGATCTGCTTGAACCACAGTTCGTAGGTCTGGTGGACGATGATGAACAGCATCTCGTCATGGGCGCCCTGCCCGCCGCGCCCGCTCGCCGGCTCCTGGAGCGAAGTCAGGGCTGGCACTTTCAGATAATCGGCATAGTTCATGGGCGGCTCCTGTCCTGGGCGCTCTGGATCGTTCCCACCCCCCGTGCGTTCAGGTCAAATCACGGACCAGCCGAAACCCGACGCTGCCGAATTGGGCGAATGTGGCGCGTGTGCGGCGGTAGGCGACATTGAGGCGGCGGGCGTCCGTGTTCCAGGCCCCGCCGCGCAAGGGCGCGCGTTCTTGTTTTTGCTTCGCATCTTGATTGAGAGTGGCGGCGTCGCACCATTCCCAGACATTGCCGAGCATGTCATAAAGGCCCCAGGCATTGGGCCGCTTCTGGCCGACGATCCGTGTGCCCGCTTCCGTGTGGGGATGGTGTTTGTCTTCCCATTGGGAACTGTCATAGCCCTTGCCGCGCGGTTCGAAATCGACCCCGCTATTGCCGCCATACCAGGCGATCTCGTCCAGCACGGGCGCGGTGTTGCGCCCTTCGATGATCAGGGCACCGTCATAGGTTGCGGTGAATGAGCCAGCGCGGGCGGCATATTCCCACTCTTCTTCCCGGGGCAGACGGTAGGCGGCGCGCGCCCGATCACTCGCCCACGCGGCATAAGCCTCGGCGTCTTCATGGGAGACATTGATGGCCGGCCGCTCACCCCGCCCCCAACCGCGGTCCTTCGCGAAGGGCCGCTTTGTGTCTTCACAGAACTGATCATATTCAGCGAAGGTGACCGGGAACCGCCCGATCGCGAACCGGGCGACCTCGACCTCCCTTTGCGCCTCCTCGTTATCGTGCTCCGTGGGTTCCTCCGGCGAGGCGCCGTAGACAAAGCGTCCGCCACCCAAGACGACCATCTCCGGCAAATGGGGCGCGTCGCGAAAGGTATCCCCTGTGTCCATGTCGACGGGTGTCAGCTCCACATCACCGAAGCGCGCACCCGTCAGGATGGCGCCGGAGAAACACGCCCCGCGCACCATGGCGGGTGTGAACACGGTGCCACTGAGATTACAGCCCGACAGATCCGCCCCCCGCAGGTCGAAGCCCGTGAGATCAAGACCCGACAGGTCGAGCCGGGTGAGATCCGCCCCGAGAAAATCGCGGCCCGGATCAAGATGGGCGGCGCGGGTCAGGGTCACAAAATCCAGGCCCGGCGCGGCCTTGAGGGCGTCAAGGCGCTTGAGCGTTTGGGGCGCGGCCTCGTCCGCTTGAATTTTCTGGGTCGGCTGGCTCATGGGCTGGCCGTCAGGCCTGCGCCGCGCGGCGGGATGAAGCGCTGCGGCTGCGCCAGATCCTTGGCGCAGCTGAGAAGGATCAGCGCGAGATTTTCCCTGGGATCGCGGAACCAGGCCCGTTCCAGCTTGCGTTTGCCGAACAAGGCGCCCAGCACGCCCTTGAGGCGGCTGCGCTCCCAATCCACGTCGCTGAGCCGGATCTTGGGATGGACAAAGACCCTCACGGACGCGCCCTTGCCGTCCTCGCTGCCCGGATCGCCATGCACAGTGGCCAGTCGTCCGTGCCCGTCCTCGTCGTCGAGCACATCGCCGATGAGCGGCTCTCCAGCCATGGGGCTGCGGATCAGGAACTGGGCACGGCCATCCGGATCGATGCCAAGGCACACCACCACGGGCTGTTTGACCGTGGCCGTGTCGGTCAGAACCCCGCCGCTGCTGTGCTTGTTCTGGGTAGCCCGGTCCGCATCAAGGCCTCCAGCGCCGCTTGCCGTACTGGGTTTGAGGGAAATGCCGAGCTTGGCCTTGGTGCTGACGGTGCTCTCGGAGCGTTCGTCCGTGGTGCCCACATAATCGCGGCTCGCGGGGCCGTAGAGGCTTTCCGAATAGCCAAGCTCACGCTGGAGCATGTGGCAGCACGTGGGCACGATCTCAAGGCGCGCCTGGGCCAGCCGATAGACGATGGTGCCATCGTCGGTCTCCAGTACCGGTGTTTTACCGAGGAACTTGAGATCGCCGTGCAATTCGAAGCGCCAGCCTTGCGCCGAGGAGGCGAATTGGCGTCCGTCGAATTCCCCGTTCGCGTAATGCCGGTCCGTCATGGGCCTCGTCCTGACCGTCACACATCCTTCGGGAGAAGAGCTTAACGGCGCGGGCCCACCCTGCCCAGGTCCCCAAAAGAGAGGCGGCCCATCAGGGCGCCTTTACGGCCATGGGCAAGCCCGCGACCATGAAATCCACATGGCTGGCGACGGCGGCGACCTGCTGATTGATCCGGCCCTGCGCGTCCCGAAAGGTCCGGCCCAGCGCGGTGTCGGGCACAAGCCCAAGGCCGACCTCGTTGGAGACGCATAAAACCGGTCCTGATCCTGCCGCCCGGCCCGCCTTAAGGACCGCGACCAGATCGGCGCCCGCCGCCGCGGGATCCTGGCCCGCGAGAAGGATATTGCTGAGCCAGAGGGTCAGGCAGTCGACGAGCACGACCCGTTGGGCCCGCGCTTCCCGGCGCAGGGCACCGGCCAGGTCCAGGGGTTCTTCCACCGTGCGCCAGCGCGGATCCCGGCCATCCCGATGGCGGGCGATCCGCTCGGCCATTTCGCCATCAAGGGCCTGCGCCGTTGCCACGTAAATGTAGGCATCGGCCGCGTAAGACAATCCGAGCGTCTCGCCCCGGGTGCTTTTGCCGGACCGGGCACCGCCCAGGATCAGATGGACCGGCGCGCCGCTCATGACCCGGCGACCACGGCGAGGATAACGGCGCCGAGGACCAGCCCCGCCAGCAGACCCGCCAGGGCCAGCGCGCCGGCGCGAGAGCCGCCGCGGGGCGAGCGCGGCATGCGGGAGGCGCGCCACCAGTGACGCTCCCCCCCGGCGCCCGTATCGCCGCTGTCGCCGGGCTGCGCGCCCATCACGGCGCCCCTATGGGCGCGTCCTGGAGCAGGAAGGCGGCAAGGATGTCCCTGTGAAGCGAGGCGAAGGCGTGGAAGTCACGGGTGCGCGCATTCATCGCCAGAGCAACCGCGATCCCGTGGTCCGGGGCCACCATCAACCAGGTTTGGCTGCCCTTGGAGATGCCCCCGTGATTGGCATGGCGCACCCGGCCCACGCCGGGCACGGACATGCCCTGAATGCGCCAGCCCAGCGCATAGTTCTGGCGATTGGTCTTGCCGCTGGGCAAGGGCGCCGGCGTCCAGAAAGCATCCCGTGTTTGCGGCCTAATAAAGTCAGGGTCGAGCCATGCCGCGCCGAGCCGCGCCAAGTCGGACGGTGTGGAGGCAAAGCCGCCGCCGGCCCGGATCTGGCTCAAATTCACCGGACGCCAGGCCCGGAAACTGTCCGGACGGCTCGCCCCGTCGGGATTGCGGCCCAGGGGCCAGCGTTGGTAGGACACAGCGGCGGCCTTTGAAAGCCTGATCTCGCCGTCCGCGCCGGTTGAAAACAGGCGTAAGGGATCAAAAACGCGGTCTTTCATAAGGGCCATAAACGGATTGCCGGCGGCGTCGACCATGGCGGCGCTCAGCAACGTGGTGCCAAAGCTCGTGTAATGAAAATTCGTTCCCGGACGAAACAGCAGGGAAGAGCCGTCGAACACCGACAGGGCCTGTTCGGCCGTGAAATAGGTCCGGGTGAGCGCGAGACTGTGGTAAACGCCGAGCCAGTCGCCGTTCTCAGGATAGCTCGGCAGACCGGCCATGTGGGAGACAAGCTGGCGCGGGGTGATCGGCGCCCAGGTCCGGTTGGGCCAGCGCCGGCGTAAGCCGCCTAAGGGTTCGTCAAGTTCAATCACGCCCTCGTCGACCAGCCGCGCCAGCCCCGTGGCGGTGACGGCCTTTGACGTCGTGCCGATCCGGAACACCGTTCCAGGCGTTGCCCGCTTTCGCTGTTCAACATCGGCCCAACCGACGGCGGCGCTCCAGACAAGGGCGCCGTCCATGGCGACCGCCGCCGACAAGGCCGGCGCCTCAATGGCGGCGCGGCGGCGCTGCAAGGCCTCAAGGGCCAGCGCACCGGCGGTTTCGTATCGCGGCGCGTGGAGGGTTTGGGCGGCCGGCGCATTGCTCGGCAGGCGGAGCCATCCGCCAGGCCCGCGCAAGGCCGGCACATGCTCGCCCGTATACCCGATCAGGGGCCAAACCCACCAAAAGACAAAGCCGGCAACGGCAAGCGCGACCAACAGGCAAATCCGGCGCAGCAGCATGGGGCCGTGCGCGGCTTCCCCATCCAAGGGGGGGCGCGGCGCGAACGCAGCCGGCTCGGCATCCGGACCGCTCGGGCGTGCTGCCCGATGCCCTGGATACGCCAATGCGCCGACGCCTTCGGCAAGCGCCACTCCCTGGTCGCGACGATCCTGTTGCACTGACCGGATACTCCCCACGGCCGACGGCCCGCCGGTCTCGCCCCGGCAAGGCTTTACGCATGGGGGCGCGTGGTCGCGGACGCGACCCTTCACCCCAACAGCCTCCATGCTACTCTGATTGCAAACATGTGTGGTGATGGAGGGAGCACGATGCGGATTAAAGTTTTCGGATGGCTGACGCTTTGCGTCGCAGCCTTGACACTCCTCGATCTGACCGGCGCCCGGGCCGAGCCCATCGGGTATTTCCAGCTCGACGGCGTCACCTACGATCCCGCCGTCCAGACCCCGGATCAGGCCCTGGGTTTCGGTTTGGGGGAGCGCCCGGTGCGCCACAGCGCGATGGTGACCTATCTGCAGGATCTCGCCGAAAACTCGCCGCGCATCGGCGCCGAAGTTATTGGCCGCACCCATGAGGGCCGGCCCATCCTTCTCATGACCGCAAGCTCGCCCGCCAATCAGGCGCGCCTCGAGGATATCCGCCAGGCCCACCTCGCCGCTCCGTCAGACCCGGACCTGCCCGTGGTGACCTGGATCAGTTACGGCGTACACGGCGCCGAGTCGGCCGGCATGGATGCGGTCATTCCGACCATGTATCACCTCGCCGCCGCGCAAGGCCCCGAGATCGACGCCGTCCTGGACGGGTCCATCATCGTCGCCGTGGCGATCCTCAATCCGGATGGGCATACCCGGCGCATCGACTTTGTCGAACGCTTCTCCGGCACCGTTCCGGTCAGCAATCCCGACCATGCGCAGCACGATCTTTGGGTCGGCGCGCGCACAAACCATTACGGCTTCGACCTGAACCGGCAGTGGCTCCTGCTGACGCAACCCGAATCGCGGGCCTGGGTGGGCGCCTGGCAGCGGTGGAAGCCCCATGTCGCCGCCGACATGCATGAAATGGGCAGCAGCGCCACCTATTATTTCCATCCGGGCGTTCCGAGCCGCTTGAACCCCCTCATTCCCGCCCGTTCCCGGGAACTCCTCCAGGCCATCTCCCGCTATCACGTGGATTTCATGGACAGCGAAGCAAAGCTGTTCTTCACCGAAGAGGGCTTTGACAACTATTACATCGGGAAGGGCTCGACCTATCCCCATGTGCAAGGCTCCATCGGGATCTTGTTCGAGGCCGGAGCGGCGCGGGGCGGAACGCTGGAAACGCCCAACGGTCTGAAGACCTATGCGGACAATATCCGCACCCATTTCCGCACCAGTCTGACCACCATCGCCGGCGCCTTTGGCGAAGCCGGCGACATCAAGACCTATCGCGGCCAATTCGCGAGCCTGAATGCCGAAGCCGCCGAGGCCGACCGGACCAAGGCCATCCTGCTTGATGCGCCGGGCGACCCGGCCCGCCTGCAACACTTTGCGGATCTGCTGACTCAGCACGACATTCGGGCCCACCGGGTGGCCCGGGACGTCAGCGTTTCGGGCCACACCTATAAGGCAGGCAAAGCCCTGATCGTACCCTACGGCCAGCCCCAATACCGCCTTATCAAGGGCATCATGGAGCCGGTCCGCGAATTCGCCGATCCGGTCTTTTACGATGTGTCCGGATGGACCTTGCCGCTCGCCTATGGCCTGCGCCACGAACGCCTCGCGGCCCGCGCCTTCCGGCCCAATCTGCTGGGCGCGGATATACGCGAAGCCCCGGTTGAGGTTCCGGCCGCTCCGCCGGCGGCGTCCTATGGCTACATGTTCGACTGGTCCCATTATTATGCGCCGCGGGCGGCCTATCGTCTGCTTGCGGAGGGGATCATCCTGCGGGCCGCCTTCACGCCGGTCACGGTCGAGACAAGCGAGGGCCCTGTGGATTTCGGGCGTGGTTCCATCTTCGTGCCCTTCGACCGTCAGACGGTATCGCGCGATCGGATCCACGATCTCGTGGCTGAATTGGGCGCGCGCGATGGCCTGCCGGTCCATGCAGTGGTCAGTGGCCTGACCCCGACGCCTTCGTCCGATCTGGGCGGGCGTCAGACGGTTCAAACCATCCAAAAGCCCGAAGTGCTACTGCTCTATACGGAAGGTGGCACGGGCGGCGGGTCCTTACGCCGCTATGACATGGGCGAAGTGTGGCACCTGCTCGATCACCGCATGGAAATGCCGGTGACCCTGCGGGATGCCCGGACCCTGGGCAGCATCGACTGGTCCCGGTACACCCACATCATTTTCGCCGGCGGCAGTCTGCGGCTGCCCGAAACCGTCACGGAACGGATGACCCAATGGATCCGGGAAGACGGCGGCGTTGTCATCGCCGGCCGAGGCATGGCGAAAATCATGCAGGACACGTTGTTGACGCCGTCCAAGGACAAGGACGAGGACAGCCATAAGACGCCCGAGGCCGAAGAGGGCGAGGATGACGAGGGCCGCTACGACTACGCGGAATTGGCGCAGCGTAATGCGCGAAAGGTGATCGGCGGCGCGATCTTCGCCGGCGACCTCGACATCACCCACCCCTTGGGCTTCGGCTACAGCGATCGGCGGATTGCGAGCCACCGGGACACCACGGTTATTCTCGACACGCCGGAGAACCCCATTGCTACCGTGGTCCGCTATCGCGAGGGCGACCCGGTGCTCTCCGGCTATGCCGCCGAAGACCAGGCCGAGAAAATCGCGGGCACGCCCATGATGGTCGCCGAGCGCCTTGGCGCGGGCGCGGTCGTGGTGATGACGGACAATCTGAACTTCCGCGCCACCTATTTTGGGACGTCCAAACTGTTCCTCAACAGCCTGTTCTTTGCCTCAAACATCAGCACACCGCGTGAGGCCGCCGGCCATCACCATTGACGCACGTGCCGCGGCGGGGATGCACCCGGCCGCGGCAGTCCCCCTTCCCGTCGTGGCCCGTGCCGCGAAAGGGTCTTGTCATCGGCACAATCGCGGGGCAGTGCTGCGTGTGTGATGCAGCATTCTCCGGAGACCCCCGTCCATGGCCCTGCTTTTTCTGACCGCCCTTTTCGCACTCCTCACCGCCGCGCCGCCCGTCCAGGCGGACGCTTCCGTTTCGACCACACCGGGGATCGAGCGTCAGGGCAGCGTGTATGAGGTGCTGCGGGATGTGCCGAAAGATCCCGAGCACTGCCGCGCCGCCTGCGACTCGAACGAGAAATGCGTGGCCTACACTTACTACAAACCCTGGGAGAAGGACCCGGCGGCCCATTGCTGGCTGATGGACAAGACGGCACCCGCCTGGACCAACGAGTGTTGCGTCTCAGGCACCAAAACAGGCCGCCTCGACACCGGCGTGCGGGTCTTTACCGATCTCGCCCTACGCCATGACGGAGCCGAAGCGCCCGGAATGGCGCAAGGCCAGGATCTCGGTCTTGATCTGTGTCTGGACGAGGGGTTCGAGTGCGGCTGGCCGGCCGCTCATGCCTATTGCGCGGCCAAAGGCGCCGGAAAAGCGCTCGACTACCAGGTCAAACGCGCCGCCCCGCCCACGCGCGCCCTGGCTGGTGGCCCCATCTGCACCGGACAGTTCTGCCACCGGATTACAAAGATCACCTGCGACGCGGAGCCGGGTCCGGCGGAATAACGCCGGACACACCATCATCGCGACCGGAGGGACGCGACCCGGCGCGGCGGGCACGGAGCTTGCGGCCCCTGGATCCCGTCGCTGGCGCTCGGGACGACGGCGTTTGGATGTGCGTACATTCCGGACTGGGTGATGACCTGATCAACAAGGGGTTGCCTCAAACCCATCGTCATCGCGACCGAAGGGAAGCGATCCAGAGCGTCGGGCACGGAGCTTACGGCCCCTGGATCCCGTCGCTGGCGCTCGGGATGACGGCCTCTGAGTGACATGCAAACCTAAAAAAGCGCGATCCGTAGACCGCGCTTTTCCGAACCGATCTGATTGACGAAACAATCAGTCCGTGTCTTTGAACTCGCTGGCAAGGGTCGTCAGCGTGGACTTGGCGTCGCCAAAGACCATGTAGCTGTTGGGCTTGTAGAACAGGGCGTTTTCGACCCCGGAGAAGCCTGGCTTCATGGAACGCTTCAGCACAAAGACGGTCTTGGCGGAGGCCGCGTCGATGATGGGCATGCCGTAAAGGGGGCTGCCCTTGTCTTCCTTCGCGGCCGGGTTCACCACGTCATTGGCGCCGATGACGATCGCCACATCGACCGAGTCCATGGTCGGGTTCACGTCCTGGGGTTCAACGAGCTGCTCGTAAGGAACACTGGCCTCGGCGAGGAGCACGTTCATGTGGCCCGGCATGCGGCCCGCGACGGGATGGATGCAGTAGCGCACTTCCGAACCGTTCTTTTCCAGAAGGTCGGCAAGTTCCTTGACCGCATGCTGGGCCTGGGCAACCGCCATGCCGTAGCCCGGGATCACGACGATATTGCTCGCCGCTTCCAGGACATAGTAGGCATCGGCCACGGACATGGGCTTGACCTCACCCTCAATGTCCTGGGCGGACGCCGAGGACACCGGAGCGCCGAGACCGCCGAAGAGCACATTCGGCAGGGAGCGGTTCATGGCCTTACACATGATCCGGGTCAGGATCAAACCACTCGCCCCAACGAGGGCGCCGACAACCACGAGCACCGTGTTGGCGAGGGCAAAACCAGCCATGCTGGCGGCGACCCCCGAATAAGAGTTCAGCAGCGAGACCACGATGGGCATGTCCGCGCCGCCGATCCGGATCACGGCGAGCACGCCGAGGAGCAGGGACACCACGCTCAAAGCCACCAGCACTTCGTACTGCACGGAGGGCATCAGGCTGAACACGGCCACGAGGGCAATGCCCGCGATGGCCATGCCGGCGCTCGTTGCAAGCTGCAGCGGGAAAATGATGGGCGCGCCGGGAAGCCGCTCGGCCAGTTTTCCAAAGGCGATAAGGCTGCCCGTAAAGGAGATGCCGCCGATCAGGATCGCAAGGCCGATGGCGAAGGCAACCACGCCGGTTACCTCGCCGGTGGCTTCCAGGGCCCGCAGGTATTCCGCAACACCCACCAGGAGACTGGCGGCCCCGCCCAGGCCGTTAAAGAGAGCCACCAGTTCCGGCATGGAGGTCATCTGCACACGGTAGGCCGTCACCGTGCCAATGATCGTGCCCAGCAGCATACCCCCGATGACATATTCAATGCCCACATTGCTGGCCAGGACCGTGATCACCACGGCGATCAGCATGCCAATGGAGGAGACCCGGTTACCGAGACGCGCCGTCTCACGATTGCCGAGCAGTTTCAGACCCAGGATGAAAACCAAGGTCGCGAGAATATAGGCGGCGTCCGTGAGGGACAGCGACAGCATCACATCGAGCATGGATGAGGAATTCATTTGCCGGCTCCCTTTGTGCCAGCGTCACCGCCGCCAACCTTGAACATGGCCAACATGCGGTCGGTTACGAGATAACCGCCCACCACGTTGATGGTGGCACAGACCACGGCTGTGGTGCCGAGCACGATGGCAAGCGTGCCCTCCGCGCCGGTGGCGAGCAGACCGCCCACAAGGGTGATCCCGGAAATGGCATTGGAGCCGGACATCAGCGGCGTGTGTAACTGGCTGGGGATGCGGCGGATCAGTTCGACCCCGAGCAGCACCGCCAATACAAAAACAAAAAAGAGCACCCCAGACCTCCCCTACTTGCTCAAGGCTGACGACACCCGCCGCGCGGGTAAGACCGGTCGCCCGTTCATGATGAACGCTTGTGTCGCCTAATGTTGGGTAAAGCGCTTACGAATACCAGCCCCGAGTGGACCTGGACGCGCGCTGCAAAAATTCTACTCAAGCTGGCGCCGCGGATCTCCGACGGGCGGCAGGGGGCGTGTCTCGGCATCCCCTCCTGACGGCCGGCGGCGACGCTGCAGCAGGGCCGCGGCGTTCACGCCCTGATAGGACGGGGACCAAAGCTCCGCGCGCTCTCGCGCTTCCTGCCATTCGGCGGGCGACAGGGTCGCTTCGAGACGGCGGCCGACGGGGACCGGGGCATCGCTCACGCCCTCAATCGCCGATTTGCGGGACAGCACATACCATTTGCCGGCCTCGATTCGATCCGTTGGCGTGCCCAGCCCCTCCAGAAAGACTTCGGCGAGCAGGACCTGCGCCTTGCTCTCATTGGACTGGGCGGCCGGCATCAACCAGGACAAGGCTTCGCCATAGCGGGCCTGCGCCGCCGCGCCGCTCTCATCCCGGCCGATCTCAATAAGGCACTCGGCGAGGTTCACCTGGGCCAGTTCCCAGCCCCGGCCGATTCGGGCCAGGCGCTCGAAGGTCGGGATCGCCCGCTCGCAATCGCCCTTTTCCTTGTTCACAAGCGCTTCTTGATAGGCATCGGTGGCCGACCGCGCGCCGGCCTCGCGGCGCGGCCGCTCGGGACCGCCGCCACAGGCCGCCAGAAGCAGGGCCGCTGCGGCCAGAAGGCAGGCCGGCCGATGAAAGGGCCGTTGATGGGCCAGCGCAGTGCGCAAAAAAGTCATGAGCATCCCCGCAGCCCCAAAACGCCGCGGCCTCCATTCACCCAAGGGCGCCCGCCCTCTGTGGTGCCAGTGCCCTCTGTGGTGCCAGTGCCCTCTTCGCCCGCGAGCCAGTGTGGCCAGGGCGCGCGAAAATCAGCACGAGCCATGCCAGGACCCGGCCGCGGCCCGGACCTCAAGCAGCGTTGCCCGCCTTCGCGGCCGGCTCTTCATAAAAGCAGTCGGCCGGCTCGCACGCCAATCGGTCAAGGTCCGGCGTGTAGACATACCGTGTGCCGCAATAGGGACACACAATCGACGTGGCGTCACCCATGTCGAGATAGACGTGGGGATGGTCATGGGGCGGGCGGGCCCCGATACATTCGAATTCGCGGGCTCCGATTCGGATTTCCGGAACCCCGCCGTCATTGGCGAATTTCGGATAGCCGTTGCCGTCGGCGGCCATGGTCTTCTCCCGATCACGCAACGGGCCCGCACAGCACGGGCCCGTCTGTCTGACGTGGTAGTGAAACAGGTGGGGCGTGGGGGTCAAGCGCGGGTCTGCCCGTCCCCCGACCCCCGGCCATTCAGGTTATGTTGAACCCCGGCTTGAAGTGATCCTGAAGCACTCGATAGTCACGATTGTATTTGTGATCTTCCGGCAGGACGCCGGGTTCAAGTTTCCGGCTCGCCGTGGTGGCTGCAATGCTGTAGCAATTCTTCATAATATCCACGAGCGTCATGTCGTAGAGCTTCAAGACATCCTCTTTGCTCATTGTTGTGCCGGCGTGCGCTTTGATCCACACCGGATCGAGATAGATATTATAGCGTGCAAGCGTCATGTCCTCGCCGTGGCGTTCGTCCTGTAGATCTTCAAGATCGCGATCCAAATACCATGGGGTCAGTGTATTGGCCCGGAGCATGGCCCGCCGCACGGCAAAGTTTTCGATGTCTTCGATCAACCCGCGCAGATCGCGAATGCTCTTGGCCACATTCAGCCAGCCGAACCAGCCGCTTTCAGGACGATCGGGGCCGAACTGGCCCGTGCCGACATTGATCATGAGAATATCGTCCGGGCCCTTCGTCCACTCCAGGCCGTAGGCCTTCAGCGTCACGAGATCGAGGAGGCCAAGTGATGGATTGTTAAAGGGGGACAGGCCGCCGTCGATGAAATTGAAACTGAAACCGGGATCACTGCCGTCGATCCGGATTGGCTGCGACTTGAAGTAGTAAGGCGCCGCGGTACTGCCGCTGACAACTTCCTTCAGCTTGTATTGGCGCATCGGGATAATGCCGGACCCGGGATTTTTCGGATCGCCATTCCAGAATTTGCGTTCCGGATTGTTGGAAATCACCCAAGGACTGTTCGAGTCCGAATTTTTAAGAAAAATGGCAAGACCGGTCTTGAGCCTGTCGCTCTCCATGGTCATGTCGCCGAATTCTTTTTGCAGTTCCTCGCGCAGGTGGTCGTGATTGAAGCGGGAACGGAACACACCGAGCAAGGTCTGCTTTTTGAAAACCCGGTCGGCGATGGAGAAATAGCGCTCCTTCAGGTAACCGGCCGAATGTCCCATGGCGAGGCCGGCCGCCAGGATGGCACCGGTCGACGTGCCGCCGATCATGTCGAAGTAATCGCACAGGCGGAACGAATAGTTCGGATCGTTCAGGGTGCCGCGCAATTGGCTCTCGAAACGCGCCTTGAGGATGGACTCGATCTTTTCCAAAAACGCGATGGCGACGATGCCGCGCACGCCGCCCCCGTCCAGCGCCAGAATGCGCTTGGGCCCACCCGCCCTCAGGTGCTGCTCTTTGGTGAATGCGCGTGTTTCCGACATGGATGTCCCCCTCCCTAAGGTGTTGCACACGACGGGGAGCATACCAAAAAAGGGCACTGGAAACCCGCGTTACTCCTTTCAGTCCTCGGCCGCACGCCCTGCGCGATCTTCCCAGGCCTCAAGCTCGCGCGCCACATAGCCCGGCGGCCGGGTGAAGGGGGCAAGCGCCTGGTAGAACACCGGCACCACGAACAGCGTGAGCAAAGTGGCAAAAGCCACGCCGGACACGATCACGATGCCAATGGTTATACGGCTCGCCGAGCCCGCGCCCGCCGCCACCACGAGCGGCACGGCCCCGAACGCCGTCGACAGGCCCGTCATGACGATGGGCCGGAAGCGGGTTTCGGCCGCCCGGCGTACGGCGTCCTTGATGGGCAGGCCCGCATCGCGCAGCTGGTTCGCAAACTCCACCACCAGGATGCCGTTCTTGGCCGCAAGGCCCACCAGAATGACGATCCCGATCTGGCTGTAGATATTCAAGCTGCTGTCGATCATGAAGAGACCGTAGAGCCCGCCAGCGACCGCCACCGGAACCGTCAGCATAATGACGAAGGGGTGGATGAAGCTTTCAACCTGCGCCGCCAGCACCAGGAACACGATCAAAAGCGCCATGCCGAACGTGAAGGCGAGCGAGGAGCTTGATTGCTTGAACTCGCGGGACTGCCCCTTGTAATCGATCTGCGCGATGTCAGGCAGGGCCTCCCTGGCTGTGTCTTCAAGGAAGACCAGGGCCTCGCCCAGGGTCGTGCCCGGGGCCAGACTCGCGCTGATGGTCACGGCGCGCAGCCGGTTGTAACGGTTAAGCTGGGCCGGGTCGGCCACTTCCGTGAAGGACACGATGTTCGACAGGGGGATCAAGGCGCCGCTGCGGCTGGAGCGCACAAAGATGTTCGTCAGGTCGTCGGGCCGGCGCTGGTCTTCCTCTTCCCCCTGAATGATGACGTCGTATTCCTCGCCGTCATACTGGTAGCTGGTCACCCGCCGGCCGCCAAGCATGGTCTCCAGCGCGCCGCCGATTTCAGACACTGAGACACCAAGATCGGAGGCCCGGTCGATATCAATCCGCACACGCAGTTGGGGCTGCGTCTCGCGCAAATCCGTGTCCACATTCACGAGACCAGGAAAGCCCGCGATCTCGTCAAGCATGATGTCCCGCCAGGCGGCCAGCTCGCCATAGTTCGATCCTCCGATGACGAACTGAACCTGCTGCCCGCGCGAGCCGCGGCCAAAGCCCTGGGACATGATGGGGATAATGCGGGCATCGGGAATTTGGGACAGCTTGGCGCGCACTTCGGCCAGGATATCGAGACCATTGCGCTCGCGCACGTCCCACAAGGTCATGATGAAAATGCCGATACCGGTGTTGAACTCCTCGCCGCCGCCGAAATTGCCCGGCGTGCGCAGCAGGACGCGCTGGGCCTCGTTCGCCTCCACATACGGCAACAAGATCGCCTCGATCTTGCGCATGGTGCCCAGCGTGTTGGCAAAACTGCCACCCTCGGGCCCGCGGATCTGAATGAAAAAGGACCCCCGGTCCTCCGGCGGCGACAGCTCGCTCGGCACGACACGGAACAAGGCATAGGCCGCGCCAATGATCATCACAAGGAACACGCCCACAGCAGCCGGGCGCCGCAGCAGGGTTTCAAGCGAGCCGGTATAGGCCCGGGTCAGCCGGCCCATCACCGCGTTCACGGTCCTGGCGACCCCGGCCTGGGTGTCGCCGGGCACGAGCAGTTTGGAGCACAGCATGGCCGACAGGGTCAGGGCCACGAAGCTGGAAAACGCCACCGACGCGGCGACGGCCACCGCAAGCTCGCTAAAGAGCCGGCCGATATTGCCGGTCAGGAAGGCAATGGGCAGGAAGACCGAAATCAACACAAGCGTCGTCGCAATCACCGCGAAGGCCACCTGACGCGCACCCCGGAAGGCCGCCACGAGACGCGGTTCCCCCATATCAACCCGGCGCTGAACATTTTCGAGCACGACAATGGAATCGTCGACCACAAGGCCAATGGACAGCACGAGCGCGAGCAAGGTGAGCAGATTGATCGACAGCCCAAAAGCGGCCAGCACCATGAACGTGGCGATCAGGGACACCGGCACCGTTACGGCCGGAATGAGCGCGGCGCGCGCCGAGCCCAAAAACAGATAGATCACAAGCACCACAAGCCCGATGGCAATGATCAGCGTGCGATAGACCTCGTTGACGGCGGTCTCCACAAAGACAGAACTGTCATAGCTGTCGTAGATCTCGGTGCCCTCGGGCAGATTCTCCCGGATCCGGGCGATTTCCGCCTTCGCTCCGCGCGCCACGTCAAGCGTGTTGGCCGTGGACTGGCGCACAATGCCCAGCCCCACCATGGGCTCGCCGTTCCCCTGGAAATCGCTGCGGGCCTCCTCGGCGCCGCGCTCCACCCGGGCCACGTCGCGCAGGCGGATCAGATAGCCGTCTTCACCTTCCGAAAGCACCAGATTGGCGAATTGGTCCGGCGAGGTGAAGGCGCGGTCGACCCGCACCGTGAACTGACGATCCGCGCTTTCGATCCGGCCGGCCGGCAGTTCCACATTCTCCGCGCGTAGGGCCGATTCCACATCGGCCACGGTCAGGTTGCGGGCGGCGAGACGCGCCCGGTCGATCCAGATGCGCATGGCATAACGCTGCGCGCCGCCGACCTGCACCCGGGCCACGCCCTGCACCACGGACAGGCGGTCCACGATGAAGCGCTCGGCAAAATCGGTCAGTTCCAACCGGTTCATGGTCTGGGAGGCCAGGTTGAACCACATGATGGGCTGGGCGTCGGAGTCCACCTTCGCGACTTCCGGCGGATCGGCTTCCTCCGGCAATTCATCGATCACCCGGGCGATGGCGCTGCGCACATCATTGGCGGCATTGTCAATGTTCCGTGCCAGGCTGAAGGTGATCGTGATCGTGGACAGGCCATCTCTGCTGACGGACTGGATCTCTTCGATGCCTTCGATGCCACTGATCCGGTCTTCGATCGCCTGGGTGATCCGTGTGTCGACAATATCGGCGGCGGCGCCGCGATACGTCGTACTGATGCCGACAATTGGCGGGTCGATGTCCGGCAACTCGCGCAAGGGCAGCGTCTGGAAAGACAGAACGCCAAGGGCGACGAGCAAAATGCTGCACACGGTGGCGAAAACCGGCCGCTTGACCGAAACATCAGACAGAACCATGACGGCTCCCCTCTCCCAAAAAACGTGGCACCCGGCGCTTACCGGATACGTGCCTTATCGGACCGGCACCTTGTCGTACCAGTGCCTTGCCGGACCAGTGCCTTACCGGATCAGCGGCTGGCGGCGGCCGGGCTCGAGGCGCCCGCAACGGCGCCGGCACTGTTTGCTTCGCCGGTTTCGTTTGCGTCAGACGTCTGCACCACCACGGCGCCGCCGGCGCGGACCCGACTGGTGCCGGCCACCACAATTTCATCGCCGGGTTCAAGCCCTGAGAGCACTTCCACCGTACCCACCCGGCGCGTGCCGGTTTCGATCTGGACCCGCTCCACGCGTTCGCCGTCGACAAGTTTGAAGACAAACACGCGCGTATCGAGGGGCACGATGGCCGTCTCGGGCACCATCAGGGAACGGCGCCGGTTCTTGATGATCTCCACCCGCAGCAACATGCCCGGGCGCAGGCGCAGATCGTCATTTGGAATCAGGGCACGGACGATCACCGCCCGGGTCTCCGGATCGATCCGTGTATCCACCGCGGTGATTTGGCCCTCGAAGGCCTCCCCGTCATAGGCGTCGCTTTTTGCCTGGATGGTCAGGCCCTGGCGCACGGCCGTGAAAAACGTCTCGGGCACGGAAAAATCGAGCTTGATCGGATTGATATCATCGAGCGTGGTGATCACGGTGCCAGGCTCAACGAGGGTTCCCGGGCTCACGGAGCGCAGGCCGAGTTGACCATCGAAGGGCGCGCGCACCAGACGATCGGCGAGCCGTGCCTCGATGGCCCGCACCCGGGCGCGGGCGGAATTGCGGTTGGCGATGGCGGTGTCGAGCCCGGCGCGGGTGCCAAAGCCCCGATTGACCCCGTCCTGGGCGCGTTCGAACTGCTGTTCGGCCTCCAGGAGGGAGGCGCGGGCCTCTTCAAGTTCGGCGGCCTCTTGCGTGTCGGTGAGTTCAACGAGAATATCGCCGGCCTCGACGACCTGGCCGTCCTCGAATGTGGTCCTGCGGACGGTCTCGGTCACCTGGGCGGTGATGGTCACGGACTCATTGGCCCGGGCCGTGCCCAGTGCCTCAATGCGGTCAAAAAACTCGCCCTCGACCACCTTTGCGGTGCGCACCGGCACGGGACCCTGGCGGCGCGCGGCGCCCGTGCTCGTCTCCTCAAGGAACCGCAAGGCCGCCAGACCGCCGGCAACGGCCAACACCGCAAGAACGACCAAGAGGAAGAGGTTGCGGTTGGGCTGGGCCATCGGAGATCCTTTCACAGCGCGCCTGCCGGCACCCATCGCGCCGGATATTTGGGGTAGAGTGTTGTCGAGAGTGGACACGGGCCAACTAAACCGGACTTCCAGGTGGATGGAAGCGCCATCTGTCCTCAACACATAGTGTCGCGGATCGCCGCGCCCACGCAATGTTTCCGCCCCGGCGCCCCTTGGAGTGTTGGCCGATCTTGGGAGTGTTGGCCGATCTTGGGAGTGTTGGCCGATCTGGGGAGTGTTGACCGATCTGGGGAGTGTTGACCGATCTGGCCGTGGCGCGTTTTCGTTGTCCGTAGGTAAATGCGTTTACTCTATCGCCTTTAAGTGGGGAACGATTACCTCTGCGTGAGACAAGGTGCATCAGCAGGCATCTTTGTCCTCAAACCGTTGGACGCCCTGGTGCAGCGATCCAATACCGAGCGCCTGCCGCCCGATGATAAAGGAAGCTGAATGTCGTCCGCTCCCCTGTCCTTTGCGACCTGCGACCGCGAACCCATCCACTTGATTGGGGGTGTGCAGCCCCATGGCGCGCTGATCGCCTATGACGGCTTGAGTGAACAGATCACCCATGCCAGTGCGAATTGCGCCGCCATTCTCGGCCACGGCGCGTCCGACCTGATCGGCAAACCGATTGAAACCCTGCTGGGAAAGCGTCAAATCGAGGCGTTCGCGAACCTCATTCTCGATCCCATGGAACCGGACGTGTTTCGGCCCTTCCCGTGCGACGTGATTCAATCTCGCGGAAAGCCCCGGAAGTTCCATTCAATTGCCCATGAAAGCCGTGGGCGGACCCTTGTCGAATTCTTCAAAATGGAGGGCGAGGACGACGGTGCCGTGGTGCGCACGCGCCGGCGCCATGACGTCATCGACAGCATCCGAGACCAGACGACCCTTGCGGACCTGTGCAACGCGGTCACCCACTCACTCAGATCGCTCACCGGTTTTGATCGGGTGATGATTTACAAGTTCGATCAGGATCAGCATGGGGAAGTTATCGCCGAGGCTACGGATCTTGAGGACCGCTTTTTGCATCTCCACTATCCGGCAAGCGACATCCCGGCCCAGGCCCGCGCGGCGTATTTGAAAAATCTCAGCCGGTCCATTTCGAATGTGGATGCCGAGCCTGTGCCCATCGAGCCGCTCTGCGATGCCGAGAGCACGGCCCCCCTCGATCTAACCTTCGCAAAACTGCGCGCGGTGTCGCCCATCCACCTCGAATATCTGCGGAATATGGGCGTGGCCGCCAGCATGTCGGTGTCCATTCTCGTTGATAATGCGCTCTGGGGTCTGATTGCCTGCCACCATTCGACCCCCCTCTACATTCCCTCCGACGTGCTCATGTTTAGCGAGATCGTGGGCAAGATGCTCGGCGCGCAAATCGAGCAGATCGCAATCAAGGATCGGCTGCAACGCCTGATCTCCATGCAGACGATCATCGATGACGTGAGCGGCCTGTCCGAACAATCCTCGCTCCATGAACGCATGGTGCAACAAAGCGAAGCCATCTGCGCGCTGCTGAATGCCGATGGGCTGGTCGGCAGCCTGGGCAACACCCGGATCGCCCACAACGCGCCGGAGGACATCTGTGTCAATGTGGGCGCCTTCGAGCGCCATGACCACAAACATGCCATAGCCCTCGACCATCTGGACGAGGAGGTTGTGCGTCCTGAGGATGCGCAGGAGCGGTGCCACGGCGGCATCTATCTTCCCTTCAACAGTGATCCGTTTGCGCCCCATACGAACACAACACCGGACCATGTCTTTATTTTCCGGGATGCCCAGGACGCTGTCATCCGGTGGGCAGGACGGCCAGATGCCAAACAGGTTGTCACGAAGGCCGACGGCAGTCAGCGTCTCGGGCCCCGCAATTCCTTTGCGGAATGGCGGGAAAGCATCCATGGGCGCTGCCGGTCATTCACCCGGGACGATGTCAACCTGGCCGAATCTCTGCGGGTGGCCTTGGCCACGACGCGAACCCAGGAACGCGAATATGAATCGAAACGCGCCATGGAGGTCGTTGCCAACCAGCGTGATCGCCTGCGCCAGCAGTTGGAGAGCGGCGCGCGCCTCATGTCCATGGCGGAAATGGCCAGTTCAATCAGCCATGAGCTCAATCAACCACTGACGGCCCTCATCAACTACGCCGAAACCTGCCGGCTGGTTCTGGAAACGGCGAATACAGAGGATTTCCGCGAAACGGCACTCAGCCTCGCCGGAGACATCAGCGAACAGGCCAACCGCGCGGGCGAGATGGTCCACCGTTTGCGCGCGCTGGTGAAACGGCGCCCCTCCGATTATGTGCCGCTTGATCTGGTTGGCCTGCTGAGAGAACACGTGTTGCTGTCCGTCCCCTTGAAACGCATGGACAATATTGCCGTGTCCTGGTCCATCCCGGACGCGTTGCCGACCGTAAAGGGCGATAAACTGCAACTCTCTCAGGTGATCTTCAATTTGGTGCGCAACGCCTGCGAAGCGATGGCGGAGGTTGACGATCAGCGGCTCGGCATCTCAATAACGATTGACGAGCCAGACGCGGTGGCCATCACCATCGAGGACAATGGAACCGGGTTTCCCGACAGCTATATGGAAAACTCGTTTCAGCCGTTCCACACAACGAAACAAGAAGGTATGGGTCTTGGCCTCACGGTGAGCCGCTCCATTGTGGAGGCCCATGGCGGAACGCTGTTCGTCAAACAGTCTCGTCAGCCCACGCGCATTTGCTTCACGCTTCCAAGCTGCAAGGTCAAGAAAAGCAAATGAAGATCAGTTTTCCCATCGCCATCGTCGACGACGATGATGCGGTGCGTCAGTCGCTCGAAACGATGCTTCGTGCCTTTGGCAATACGGTCACATCGTATCGTTCAGGCCCTGCCTTTCTGTCAAAGCAGATGGGACAAGACCTGATATGTGTCATGCTCGACCTGCGCATGCCGGGCATGAGTGGCCACGGTGTTTTGGAGTGCATCCGCCGATTTGACCGTCCGGTTCCAGTCATCGTCATGACCGCCCACGGATCGAAGGAATCCCATAGCACCATTCTAAATGACAGCATCGTGGATCTTCTCGAAAAACCGTTTGGACCCACCCGCCTGTTCGAAGCGCTCCGAAAGGCGGATATGCTGCTGCGCCTGTCTTGAGACGGAGAAAAAAAGCGGCGACTTGTACCAGCGGCGCCCAAGGCCGCAACCGCGGCCCAGCGCCACTGCGCCCCCCCCCAGTGGCGCGTGAGCGCAAAAAATACACCGCGCTCAGTTTGCCCCGGATGTCTCGCCCGCTGATTTAGCGCACGGTCAGGGCACGGATGACAAATTGGGACAGGGTCTTGCCCATGCGGCGGCGCCCCTCATCATCGCGGGCGATGGCCTTTGAGGTCTGGTGCATCATCCCCATGATAGCAAAACCCACCACTTCCCAATCATAGTCCGTCCACACCTTTCCCGTGTCGGCAAAGGAGGCCAGATCCTCCGCCCAGAACCGGGCCCAGCGCGCCATGAGCATGTCGGACTGGTCGGTGGTCCGGTCGATGATCCCCGGATCGCTGAGCGCGGCGGCGAGCACGCCGGGGTTGGCACGATTGTAGTCGATCACCGTCTCGATCACGGTGGTGACCCGGTCCTCAAGGCGCTCCTGTCCCTGGAGGCGGGCCTTGATCATCGTGTCCACTTCACCGCTGGCCTCGTCTACAAAGGCGAAGAAGCAGGCCCGTTTATCCGGGAAGTGCAGATAAAACGTTCCGTGTCCCAATTGAGCGGCCTTAGCCACATCCTGGGGCCGGGTGTTGTGATAGCCCCGATCGACAAAAAGGTCGCGCGCGGCCGCGAGCAGGCGCTGCCGGCTGTCCTGGCGCCGCTTGGCAGAGCGCGCGCCCCTGCCCGAACCCAGGCTTGAGCCCTGCGCCTCGCCATCGGCCGCATCGGCGGCCGCATCGGCTGGTCCGGATGCGGCCCCTTCGCAGCGGTCGCACCCGGTCTGGGACGGGGGTTTTTGTGTCATGGCTTAGGGTCTCGCCCGGCGCCGGCCGTCGCTTGGGGACGGTGCAGTGGACGGACCAACCGGCTGCCTCACGTCCGGAAGCCGGGATCCACGCGATCCAGCTTGCGCATCAGGGCCGGCCAGGCCAGATCGCCGGCAGGGCCCGTGAACAGCGGCGTGGATTGGGACGCGGTGCGCTCGGGCACACCGTCACCGGGGTGAACCCAGGCGTGCCCGCCCGCAAGGGCCCTCACCTGCATGGAACAGGCCCGTTCCAGATAATACATGGCCATAAAGGCATCGGCGCAGGACCGCCCCACCGCAAGCGTGCCGTGATTGCGCAGGATCATCACGGGGTTGTCGCCCAAATCGCGGGCCAGGCGCTCCTGTTCATCAAGATCGAGCGCAACGCCTTCATAATCGTGGTAGCCCACCCGCCCGAAAAGGGACATGGCGTGCTGGGACATCGGCAGCAGACCGTGCTGCTGCGCGGAGACCGCCACCCCATCATCCGTGTGGGTATGGATCACGCAGCCCACATCGGGTCGGGCGGCGTGGATGGCGCTGTGGATTACGAAACCAGCCCGGTTCACCGAATAATTGGTCGGCTCCACCACGGCACCGTCATGGTCCACCTTCACCAGGGACGAGGCCGTGATTTCATCGAAGGTCATGCCATAGGGATTGATGAAAAAATGCTGGTCCGCCCCCGGCACACGGGCTGAGATATGGGTGAAAATCATGTCGTCCCAGCCATGGAGCGCGATCAGGCGGTACGTCGCGGCGAGATCCACCCGCATGGCCCACTCTTCCGGCGGCACAGTCTCCGGACGATGGGTGTTCTGGGCAAAGGATGTGGGGGCTGTCGCCATGGCGGTCTCTCTCCGGATTTTTATGGGTTCTTGGCAGTCTCGGCCGTGCCGCGCATCCGCTGGCGCCGCCGCCCACGAAGGTGCCGCGCCGCGCTTTCGATGGGCATTGTGCCGCAGTCCGACAGAGTGCGCAGAGCATCAAACGCTGTCAAATGGCCGGATCTGGAGCGTGGCCAGGCGATCAGTCCCGGGCCGGGCCGCCCCTGGCCAGATCAGCCTCCACAATCTCGATCTGCTCGGCCGTCAACCAGCCCCGCCACACATCCGGGTAGGTCTCCAGGAACCACGCCACCAGAGCCCCGTCCTCCAGACCGCGATTTTCGTACATGTGCAGCAGCACGGCGCGCATCAGCGCCTTGTTGGTCTGATAAGCGCTCAAAAAGGTGAGCAACGCACCGGCTTCGGCCTGGAATTGCGTGTTTACGGCCACATGCTGTTCGATGGCCGGGTAGGCCATGGCCTCTTCCGGCCGGCGCTCGGCTGCGAAGATATCCCAGCCCGCCGCGTCATAGGGCGGCTCTTCAAGGGCCACCAGATCGAAGCGGGCCGTGATCCAGCTTGGATCCCAGTAATAGGCGAGGAACGGCTCACCGCGCTGATAGGCCGAGGCGATGGCGGCCGCCAACGCCGCGCCCGTGCCGACGCGGAAATTGCTGAAGCTCGCATCAAGTCCGTAGGCCTGTATTTTCTTGGTATTGTTGACCTCGCACTGCCAGCCCAGGCTGCAGTTGTAAAAGCGGCCGAGCCGGGGACGCTCCGGATCGGTGAACAACTCGGCATAGCGCGGCAGATCGAAGACGCTGGCAAGCTCCGGAGCGCTTGGCTCAATGCCGCGCTTTTCGTCCCCCTCGATCATGTAGCGCGGCACGTACCAGGACTGGGTGGCATCGGCCATGTTGAGGCCCACGCTGGCCACTTTGCCCCGGCGCACGCCGTCCTCCCAGACCTTGGTGGCCCGGTCGAGCCATACTTCCATCGCGATATCCACGTCGCCGCGCACCAGTCCCGACAACAGGGGGATGGTGGAGCCTGGAATATCGTCGGTTTCGCAGCCATGGACGGTCTCGACCAGGTACCGGGCGAGCGCGTTGTGAAAGCGGGCGCTGTTCCAATCGAAGCCGGCGAACACGATGGGCCGGTCCACGGGGCAGGATGGCTGGGCACTTTGGGCTCGCGCCGGTGCCACAACGGGGGTCTGAACGGCGGTCACCGCGAGGAGCGCAAGGCCCGCCGTCCATCCCCCCACCCGTGCCGCCAGTTTGATCCAGGCCATCGCCAGCAACTCCATCCCGGTTAAACACTTACCGCGCAGGACTGTAGAAGGCCCCTTGGCCCCTTTCCCGCGCGCCCTCACTATGGTGGGCCGCCACGCCGAGCACAAGGAACCGCGCCCTTCCATCCTCACGGCCAGACAGGCTTTTCGCCAGCCAAACAGGCTCTCCGCCAGATTGGGTCCCACCATGTCGAAGCTTCCGCCGCCCCAGCACCAGACCTCGGACCCGTCCACCCAAACGGGCCCGGAGCCCGGCCCGTCGGCGGACGGGGGCGGGCCTGAGGACACCATGCCGCTCGAATACCCCGGGTGGCGCCAGTCGGGCAGCCGATACGATTTTCAGCGCATCGCGTTCCGCTCCAGCAAGGCCCCGAAGGCATTGGCCGCCTTCGAGGAGTTCGTCCGCCGCTACGGCAACACACCCCTTGAGGATGCCCAGGTGATCGTGGCCATCGGCGGCGACGGCTTCATGCTGGAGACCCTGCACCAAACCCTCCACACGGGCCTGCCGGTCTTCGGCATCCACCGGGGCACCATCGGGTTTTTGATGAACGAGGCGCACACCTGGACCGGGATCGACCTGCCCCGACGCCTTGCCGATGCCGAACCCACCATCATTCATCCCCTGAAGATGGTGTGCGTGGATGCCGAGGAGACCGTGCACAGGGCCCTCGCCATCAATGAAGTCTCCCTGCTGCGCGAAACACGCCAGACGGCAAAGATCCGTATTGAGATTGACGGCAAGGAGCGGCTCGAAGAACTCATCTGCGACGGCGTTCTGGTCTCAACCCCCGCGGGCAGCACGGCCTATAATCTGTCGGCCCATGGCCCGATCCTGCCCATTGAGGCCCGCCTTCTGGCCCTGACACCCATTTCCGCCTTTCGGCCACGTCGTTGGCGCGGAGCCATCCTGCCCCACAGTGCCGTGGTGCGCTTTGAGATGAACGAGCCGGAAAAACGACCCGTCAGCGCCGTTGCCGACGACACCGAAATTCGCCATGTGCGCAGTGTGGAAGTGGCCGAAGACCGCTCCGTCGCGATCACGATCCTGTTTGACAAGGGCCACAACCTGGATGAGCGCATTCTCAAGGAACAATTCTATCACTGACGATCAGCCTGCACCGGATCGGCGGTCGCCGGACCCGGACACCGCTTCAGCGGGGCGCCGGGCCCATGTGCAGGCGCTGGCCGCCGGCGGCCTCGGCGGTGCGATCTTCGCGCTGTTTGGCCTGCCGCTTGCGTGGATGCTCGGCGCGATGACCGGATCGACCATTCTCGCTCTCATGGGCCAGGGGGTCGCAGTGGCGCCATGGGTGCGCACCCCCATGATTGCCGTGCTTGGCGTGCTGCTGGGCTCGGCCTTTTCGGGCAGCATCATCCTTGGCATGATCAACTGGCTGCCGGCGATCCTGGGACTGATGGGTCTGGCGCTGGTCTCGACCCTTTCCGCGTGGGTCGTCTATCGGCGGGTGCTGGGGCTTGATCCCGTGACGGCCTATTTCGCCAGTGTGCCCGGCGGGGTCAGCGAGATGAGCATCGTGGGCGAGAGCTATGGCGGGTCGGCCGCCATGATCGGCCTGGCCCATGTCATCCGCATTATTTTCGTGGTGAGCGTCGTCCCGCTTTACTTCCGGTTCGTCTTCGGTCTTGAGATCCCCACATTGCCGCCGCGTGCCGTGTCCGTACTGAGCTTTCCGCTTCTTGAGGGGATCATCCTGACGCTGTGCGCGCTCGCGGGCGTGTTTGTGGGGCGTTGGCTCCGCTTTCCCGCTCCGGCGCTCACCGGACCCATGGCGCTCAGCATGGGCGTGCATGTGGCCGGCCTGAGCGCCGCGCCGCCGCCGGCCGAACTCATCGCGGCGGCCCAGATCGTTGTGGGCACGGCCATCGGGGCGCGGTTCAGCGGATACGCTTTGTCCGACCTGCGCGGTGTGGCGCTTGGCGGCCTTGTTACGGCGACGCTCATGATTGGGCTTGCGGTCCTGTTCGCCTGGGCGATTGCGCCCCTCATCGGTCTTGAAACCGCGAGCCTGTTCATCGCCTACGCCCCCGGCGGGCTCACCGAAATGTCCCTGATTGCCCTCTCGCTCGATCAGGATCCCGCCTTTGTCTCGACCCTCCACCTGGTGCGCATTCTCACCATCATCGCGGTGGCGGCGCCCTTCTTCGCGTGGCGTCGATCAAGACCCTGACCGGCCCATCTAAATCTTTACCGGATGCAAATCCGGCTCCATCAAGGTTGAAGGCGCATTGACCATGGGCCGCAGGCAGGCAGGCATGACAAAATCCTTGGATGGGCTGCACGTACTTCTCGTCGACGATGACCGCCACTTGCGCGCCATCGTGCGCGCCCTGTTGTCACCGATCCCCGGTCTGCTGCTGCATGAAGCCGAGGATGCCGTCAGCGGCTGGGACATGTTCCTGCGCCACAAGGCAGGCCTCATCATCGTCGACTGGAACATGCCCAAAATCAATGGCATGCAGTTCATCCGGCGCGTCCGCCAATCGCCTGGCTCCCCCGATGAACGGGTCCCGATCCTGTTGATGACCGGTCATACCAACGCACAGGTCATCGCCTGCGCGCGCGATGCCGGTGCCAATCAGATCCTGGCAAAACCGATCTCGGCGGAAAATCTGTACACGAAAATGACCGCGGCCATCTCCGACACCCGCCCGTTTATTGAAGCCAAACGCTATGTCGGACCAGACCGCCGGCGGCGCAACGCACCCTACAATGGCGAGGACAGGCGTAAGGGTCGTTCCTGACCTCCAAGCTGACCGCTTAACGCCTCAAGGCGCTTACGGATTGTCCAGGGACTCCGAGGTGATCGCGTAGCCCGCATTGTCCGGAATACGCAGGATTGGGCCGTCCGGGCCGTTTTCCACCCACGGCTTGACGGTGACGATGGGGTCGCGCGCGGCGCGCTCCATGGCCTCGGCCACGGTGGCGCTCTCGGCGAGTTTCATCAAGTTCATCCGTGTCGGGAAAATGATGGTCCATTTCCCGTCTTCCGCCTCGCGCAAGGCCCGGCCCGGATTGATCCAGACCGAATCCACCGACTCGTTCCCGTCATGTTGCGCGTCCTGGCGTTTGGGCGCGCGGGCCAGGAAAAAATGGGTGTCATACCGCCGGGGCATCACGTCCGGTGTGATCCAGTGGGCAAAAGGCACGAGGGCGGACAAATCCAAGTGCAAGTCATGGGCGCTCATCAATCCGTCCATGTCCATGTCGCCCGAGTGCACGGCCGCGCGCACCGCCTCAGCATCGGCGAAGGTGTCCGCACCGCGATCGGCGAGCAGAACGCCGCATTCCTCAAAGACTTCTCGCACGGCGCACACCCGCAATGTGATCGCCTCCTCATCGAGCCCATCCGCCCCTCGGCAGCGGCGGCGCACGGCCTCGGCCGCGTCGCCCGGATCGACCTTGCCGCCGGGAAACACCAGGGCGCCGGAGGCAAAATCGATCTGGTAGTTGCGCACCACCATGAAGACCTCGATGCCCTCGGCCCCGTCGCGCAGGAGCAGAATGGTCGCCGACGGCGCGGCGGCTTGTGAAGTCTTCTCGGTATCCATGGGGCGTCTCCTGAGGGCCGTCTTGGGTCGCTGCGCGCTTGGTTTTGAGACTAGCCGGTTCCGGCAGACCCCGCGACTCGCGCAAGATCGCAGCCCATCAAGGCGGGGCAGCCAGAGACAGGCAACACGGGGCGCGGCACGGTGCGGACAACAACGAGCGAAACAGCCGCAAGGCCGGCCGATTTCAAGACAAACCCCGCGCCCCCTCGCGCCGAGACGCCCGAGGCCCTGCTGCGCCGCGTCTTCGGCCACGCCTCCTTCAGGCCCCTCCAGGACCGCATTATCCACCATGTCTGCCAGGGCGGGGATGCCCTCGCGGTTCTGCCCACGGGCGGCGGGAAATCCCTGTGCTACCAGGTGCCTGCCCTGGTGCGCCCCGGATTGACCCTCGTCATCTCGCCCCTTGTCGCGCTCATGGAGGAGCAGGTCGGCCGGCTGGGGGCGCTCGATGTGCGCGCCGCCTGCCTGCACGGCGCCATGGCCCCGGACACGATGGGCGAGATCCTCGATGCGGCGCGAAGCGGGCGGCTCGACCTTCTCTACCTTGCCCCCGAACGGGCCGTGACAACGGCCTTTCTGGACAGCATGACGCATTGCCCCCTGAGCCTGATCGCCATCGATGAGGCGCACTGCGTGGTCCAATGGGGCCCATCCTTCCGGCCGGCCTATCTGGAGCTTGGCCGGCTGATTGCGCGCCGCCCGGACGTACCGAGACTGGCGCTGACGGCCACCGCCGACGCGCCGACCCTTGAGGAAATCAAAACCCGGTTGTGGCTTCACAATGCCCGTGTTTTCCAGGGTGGACATGCCCGGCCCAATATTGCCCTCGCTGCCGCGCGCGAGGCGGGCTCGCCAGAGGCCCTCGCCCGGCGGCTCGTCGGAGGTCCACGACGCTCGGGCGCCAGTCTGCTTTACGTGCGCTCGCGGCGCCGGGCCGAAGCGGTGGCCGCGCACCTGGCGCGCCGGGGCGTGCCGGCCCTTGCCTACCATGCCGGCCTTGAGACCACCGAGCGGCGGGCGCGGGAGGCGGATTTTCTGGCTGCGGACAGTCCCGTCATGGTGGCTACGGTCGCCTTCGGCATGGGGCTCGACCGGCCGGATGTGCGCACCGTTGCCCATCTCGACCTACCGGACTCGCCAAGCGCCTATTGGCAGGAAGTCGGCCGCGCCGGCCGGGATGGCGCACCATCGCAGGCCATTTTCGCCCATGGCGTGACGCCCGTGCTCGATGCCCTCAGGCGAGGCGGCCGGGAACTGGGGGCCCTGCTCGATGTGCTTGAAACCGAAGAATGCCGGGCGCGTGCGATCCTGCGCCATTTCGGCGAAGCGGACCCGGTTGCCTGCGGCCATTGCGATCTGTGCACCGACCCGGTCCGCCCCTGGGACGGCGGGCCTGCCCTGCGCCATGTGCTGGCCCCCCTGATGCGCAGCGGGGAGGCCATGGGTGCAAAGCGTCTCAGTGATCTTGCCGCCGGCAGTCTGCCGGCGGAGGTTTCGCGCTCCCTGCTGCGGCAAGCTCTTGTGAAAGGGCTGCTCAAGCCCTCCGACACCGAGACGCGGGCCATGGCCCTGACGCAAGAGGGGGAACACCGTTTAAAGTCGGATGAGCCCCTGCCCGTTCTTGCGGACTGGAAAGGCGCCCTGCCCCTTCATCCCAGTACGCCCCTTGATGCCGGCAAGCCCCAGGATCTCGGTAAACCCCTGGATCTCGGCAAGCCTCTTGATCCCGGCAAGCCTACAGCTTCTTCCACTCAAACGGCCTGTCCCACCCATGGGACCGCTCCAAGCCTTCTGGATCGGCTCATGGCGCTTCGGGGCCGCCTGTGCCGCGATCACGCTTTACCGCCGGCCCTGGTCGCAACCGACAAGACCTTACGCGCCCTGGCCATGGCCCAATCCGGCGAAGCCAATCGGCAAGATACGGATCATGCCCTGGCCGCCATCCGCGACCCCAAGTTCCGCGGGGATTTTCGCAATGAACTCAAGGCGTGAACCGATACCGCTGTCTTATGCGGCCGCCGCGTCGCGGGAGAGCTGATCCACCTTCAGCAGCAGATAATCGATATCCCCCGATGCCATGTCCTGACACCGGGTCAAGACACGCTCGATCATCCGTGAGCGGAAGCCAAGCCTGTCCGCGCCCGCCCCGTCGAAGACAAGATCCTGATAGGCCGACAAGGCCACCTGGAGCGGCGCGATCATCACCTTGGGCAATCCGGCGGCGGCAACGATGGCGTCGATGCCTTCCGGACCCGTTTCGTTGAGGTAACGCCAGGTTTCGGTAATCGACAGCCCAGCCCGTTTGGCAAGTGCCGCCTCCAGAAACTCCATGTCGCCGGTGCATGCGGCACGCAGCAAAAGGGACGGGGTCAGACGTTTCGTCTTGTGCAACTGTTCCACCATCAGGCCGATATTGCGGCCCCGCCCATAGGCATCGAACAGGGAAATTGTTGCATGTCCCCGGCTCTGCTCGGCGAGCACATGGGCAAGGGCGCCGGAAAAATCCGGACGGGACGCAAGATAAGTCCGCAAGTGATCGGATACGATCGTGACAAGGCGCTCGGCAATCGTGACCGGCAGATCCACGCGTTTGGCAAGCTTTTCGGTCACGAAAGCGCTGTCGCCGAACCGGTCGATGGCCCGGTCAAGTGTCGCGGCCGCGAGTTCCGCACCCGGATTGTCCACAAGGGCGCCCACCGGCGCCTCGCCCGCCTCCTCCACGATCACACGGGACAGACCGCCCGGCACATGCGCCCGACTGGCAATGGCAAGCTGTTTGCTTTCGCTGCCGGAGCGGACCAAGTCGATCAGTTCTTCCTCGGACAGCAGAGGCGATTGGCTCAGAACCGGCGCCGCGACCCGGTCGAAGTCCTCGGCCAGGGCCAGGACCACGTCCTTGGGTATGTCGGGCAGCGCCCCGACAATGTCGGCCAGCCCCTCCCGCACGCGCACCGCCGCATCGCGCGTCATGAGCCGTAGAATATCGTCCGCCTGCCCGCGTTCCGCGCTGGACAATGCGCCGTCGCGGACGGCCCGAACGATATGACCGGCAACCTCAAGACGACGCTCCGCAGTCGGCGCCGCCGTCAACGCCTCAAGATCGCTCCTCGAAAAGCCCATGACATTGGCTGCCTTGCTGAACGGAATGGCCAACGAGGCTGGCCAGGCGCGTGCTGACCCCCCTCCTCCCAAGTGTCGCGCCGCCGGATTTAACAAAGCGCAAAAAGTGCCGCGCAAATCCGTCAAGACGGCCAAGACCTATGCTCGCGGACACCTACCTGTGCTCGCCGGCACGCCCCCTGACCGGTGATTGTGGCTCCCTCTTCCTCGAGGACACCCAATCGCCCGCCACCATGGGATGGGCCACCAGGCAAAAGGGGATGAAGACGTGAACCCACATGAAGAGTTTGAAAACCGCAACGCGCCCGGACCCGCCCGGCACGCACGGGCCGATCTGACCGCCCACGCCGAACGCCGGGCCCAGGTGCTCAAAGCCATGGCAAGTGCCAAACGCCTGATGATCCTGTGCACCCTCGCCGAGGCAGAGCGTTCCGTCTCAAGCCTGGCGCAGCATCTCGGCATGCGGCAGGCGGCCGTCTCCCAGCACCTGGCACGGCTGCGACTTGAAAAACTGGTGGCGACCCGGCGGGACGGGCAGACCATCTATTACCGGGTGGCGGATGGGGCCGTCGCCGACCTTGTGGACCATGTCTGCGGACGGCGTGCCTTCGACGCGGAAGGAAACGGCGGCTGACGAGGCCTCAATGGCGCTCCTGGGGCGGCAGGATCTCCAGGGCCTCCACGAGGAGCCGGCCGTCCTCGTCGTGAACCTGGCTGTGCCGGCCATAGAGCCGTTCGCTCGCCGTGGACAAAGAGAGCAGCGCGGCCAGATCATCGCCGGCGCGGACACGAAAATAGGCGACGGGGCGACACGACAGGGCGCTGCCGGCCCGCGTCCCACCGGTCAGAAGTTCAGTGAAGGGAACCTCGCCGCCCCGCAATTGCTCGAGATCTTCCTGGGAGCCCTGCGCATCCAGAATACGCACCACGGCCGCAATGAGCGGAAAGCCCGATCCCGGACGATCCCCCGGCGCCGCCCGGGGGTCGAGGGCAATCAACTTCACCACGATGGTGTTGTCCACGGCCCGCAAGGCTAGGACGCGCAGGCCTGCGGCGACGCTGATCTTGTCTTCCAGTTCCTCGGCCATGGTCCGGCGATGGTCAAGGAGCGCGCGCTCGCCGATGGGCAGGCGATCCGCGTCCAGGATTTCCAGATCGAGATTCGGCGCACCATCCAGCGACCAGAAGGCCGCCAGCAGGGCCACCTGGGAGGTCAAGGCCTCGTTGATGGCCTCCGCGATGGTTTCCACACCGGGTTTTTCCAATACCGAAAGGGCATCGCCGCGCACGCCGACCGTGTGGACACCTTCGTCCGTCAACTGATCCCAATCATCATGGCCATTCACGAGGGCGAAGGGGGGAAACGTGTGGCGAAACAGAACCGGCTCCAATGCGGCACGCCGAGGTTTGTAGCGGGCCAGGAGCTTTTGATAGGTCGCCATGGGCGATGTGCCCCGCCGGTGAGTGCGCGCCGACAACGGGGGCAGATGTTTGGCGCGCCGGCGCACCGACTGGGCCCGGGAGACGGCCCAGGCCTTGGCGGGGCCCGCCCGCAGCGCATAGCGGAACCAGCCCAGAAGGGCCAGGGCCCGGGTCCCCCAGGACCGGGCGAGCCAGGAGGGCGAGAGCGTATCGATCATGCCCAGCCACACCACGCGCTGGCCGGCCGCCTCAAGCGCCCGGGCAACCTCGAAGGCGATGGCGCCGCCCGCCCCATGGCCCAGCAGGGCCACTGGACTGTCCGGCGTGACGGATGCGATCTGACCGGCGGCGCGGTGGACGAGCCCCATCATGGACGAGGGCACGCTGCCCAACCCGCCAAAGCCCGGCAGATCGAGGCCATAGACGGGCACACGCTCATCCACGTGATCGAGAAGCCGTTCGAATTCAAGCGTGTAGGTGCCCGGTCCCGCGATACAGAACAGGGGAATGGCGCCGGGCATTCCGGGGGCAAAGCGCGCCGGCCGGCCGCCCTGACCCGCCCCGAGCCGCGCGGCCAGATCGCGCGGCGTGCTGACTTCCAGGAGCAGGGAGGGCGAGACCGGCTTGTCCAGTTGCCGCTCCAACATCGCCGCCAGGGCGATGGCCTCCCGGTGGTCCCCGCCCAGAAGGAAGAAGTTATCCGTCGGCTGAACGGGCTGGTGTCTCAGGACCGCCTCGAAGCTCCTGGAGACGCGCTCCTCGAGCGACAAACGGGGGGCAAGCTCCGGCCGGTAATCGAACTCTTCACGGTCGTGGCCAGGCTTGGCATGGACAGGTTCGTCTTGGCTCGGAAACTCTGTCTCTGGAAAATCGATGTCGTCTAGCGTGTCGCCTTCGTCGAACAGGTCCCTGTCGGACCGCGCCAGCGGCTGGCTCGGCGTCCAATCATCAAGATCGCCAGGGTTTTCAGGCTGGCCTGGATCATCAGGGTGGTATGGATCATCAGGGCCTTCTGGGTCGTCAAGGTCATCTGGGACCTGCCCGTGCTCAAGCTCGTCCCCATACTGCGAAAACTCCGCGTCCCCAAAGGCGCCCTCCGGCTCCAGGCTTTCATCGTCGCGGGGCCATGGGGCGGGCTCGCCCTGGGGGGCGTCATCGGCGTCAAAGGAGGCGAGAGGCGCGTCGTCATCGATATAATCCGGGAACTGAGCGCCCGCTGGATCGTCATGGAGGTGGCGGGCGTCTTCCCCACTTTCGAGTGGCACAAGATCGCCGGCCACACGCTCGATGACCAGATGGCCCGTTCTTATGAATAGCTTCATGGGATCGGACGGGTCCGGCACGACCCGTTTGGGGTCCGGCCTGCCCTCGCGCCAGTAAACGGTTGTGACATGGGCGGCGCGAATGGCCAGTTCACCCCCCGCCCCCGGCGTGACCGGATAACCGTCCGGTTCCACCAGCACCGTCTCCACATCGTAATAGGGCCGGCCCAGGGGGACCGGCCCAGCGTCCTGAAGCTGATCGTCGGTCGGTATATACCGCGCGACAAGACCGCATTCGGTCGTGAGCAGACCAAGATGAAGCCGCGCCTGGCTTAAGAACATCCGCCGAAAGAATTCCATGTCCGAGCGGCGCACGGGCGCGCCCCCCAAATGAATCCAGCGCAGTTTGGGCAAGGGGCCATCGCCCAAAAACGCCGTGGCCATGCGGCGATAGAACCCCGGCGTCAGCCCCAGGATCGTCAGTCCCACATCCTCCGCCCAGGACGCAAAGGCCGCCAGCGGACGCCGGCTGACATCAAAGGGGCACAAGGCCGCGCCGCTCAAGAGGGCACCAAAAAGGCAAATGACCGATAAGGGCTCGTCGGCGCTGACCACAAATCCGACCCGGTCGCGCGATGAAACGCCGAGATCCTGGACATAAAGATCCACATTACGCAGGAGGCTCGCCTGGGTGTGCAGGCTCGCCCGGGGGCGGGCGCCGTGCTCATCGTCGGGCAGAAACAGCAGAAAGGCCGGCTGACCGGCCGCGCGGAACCGCCCCATGAGGGTTGCGTCATCCTGCATGATGGGACGGGGACTATTCGGGTCGAGATCCTCGTCTTCCGGTGCCAGGTCCAGCACCGGAATGCCCTGCCCCGCGACCACCCGCACACGGGCCGCCGTTGCGCCGTGCACAAGGATGAGCGAGGGATCCGCACTCACGATGAGGCTGGCCAGCCGGTCATCGGGCAAGGCCGGATCGAGGGCCGTGTAGAACCGGCCCGTCAGGACCACCGCCAGAAGACCGGCAACCAGGTCCGCACCATGCTCCATGATCACCGCGATGGGGCGTTCATGGACGAGCGGTCTTGGGCTCGTGGCGGGGTTGTTCAGGTCGGCCGCGATGCGGCGGGTCCAATGGTCGAGATAGCCATAGGACAGGATCCGGGGCGACTGGCCCGGCTCGGCGGCGATGACCGCGGGCGCGTCCGGATCCGCATCGACCCGCTGCCAGAACCGCAGAGCGACCTCAGCCGCGTGCACGCCATCCTGAATGTCCATACCCGTCATGGATCCCGGTGTACTCTGGTTGCGCAAGAAGCCGCAACGGGCGAGCGGGGTGACAAACCTTAAGAATGCAGTGGTCTACAGCTTAAAAGTTGTGACGCAAAATCATTTCCGCTGAGTCGCACAGACGGATGCAACACGTAACCACCGGGGCCGGCCGCCCCCCGGGGTAAAGGCAGGCTCACTGGCCCCTAGGCTTTACTGGCCCCTAGGCTTTACTGGCCATTGAGCACAGCCTCGCGGGCACGGCGCCGATTGCGCTCGGCCGTGTCGATCTGGGTGATGCTCCAGCTGACCATGCGTTTGAGCACACCGCCCAGCGCCTCGTCATAGGCGACGATGATATCTTCGAATTTTTCGCTTCTCGCCGGGATGGACCGGTTGAACGTCTCACTGGCGACAATCCGCGCGGTCGGCTGGGAAATCAGTTTGGCATTGGCGACCACGAGGACACGGGGCTCCTCTCCGGGAATGAGCCGCGCCTCGAATTCACGCAGTTCCGTCAGGAGATCGTAATTGCCCATCAGGCCGATGGCCTTGCGCCCGACGGCGGCAATTTTGCCGGTGTTCTCAAAAGATTCGATCAGACGGGTCTGAAACATGAGTGTTGTGCGATCACTCCAGCGCACGCCCTTGAAGTAGCCCACCTGGAAGACGTCCTGGCGAATGGCGATGCGGTCCGTGTCGATGGTGCGTGACGCGGTCGGCTCGTCCACGACGAGTTGCGCCTCCACCGTGGGCAACCCTTCATCGAAGGTGCTCTTTGGACTGAGGTCGTAGATGGCGGTCTCCTCGGAGGCCACCAAATTGATCCCGCCGCATCCCGACAGGGCGACCAGGATGCCGCCCAAGCCCACCATGGAACTGAAACGCCCCCACATACCGCACTACTCCCTGCGTTCGACTTCAAGCGGTCGGCTGCCGCCAAAGATCAGTCCGGACGGGTCCGCTTCCACGCGCCGGACGAAGCGTTCGAGGCGAACCACAAGACGGCGGGCATCGGACACGAAGAGCGCGAGCTGCACGAGACCCTGGCTGGCGAAGGCTTGAACCGCCTCCTCATTATCGCGAACGACCCGCGACAGGTCACGCGCCAGCACTTCCGCCGACTGAAGCGTCTGCGTGACTTCGGTCACGAGCGCGCGCCCCTCGGTGTTCAAGAACCCGTCGAGATTTTTGGTCAGCACGGCGAGATCCTCGACCAGAACGCCGGCCTTTTGCGCCAGGACCGTGGCCTCGCCGGTCAGATCGGCCGTGTTGGTCACGATGCGCCGGATGTCGTCATCCTTGTCGGCGAAGGCCGCCGTGATCTTGCGCACATCCTGGAGGATCTGCGTCAGGACGAGGCGGTTTTCCTCATTCACGAGCGAGCGCAGATCGCGCAACAGCTCATCCCCCGTCTTCAACAATTCGGGGAAGCTGGCGAACAGCGACTGCAGGGATGAGGGTTCATACTGAATTTCAGCATGCAGGCCCTTGAGCGTGTAGTCGACACGCAGCCGGGCGCCCTCGCTTGTCGGGTTCGACAACTGCACGAAGGCGCCGCCGGTCAGGCCCTGCACTTCAAGGGTCGCGCGGGTGGTGGTGCGCATGACGATGTCGTCGCGCTGTTCAACGCGGATCGTGACGCGGATGTTCTCAAGCTGCTGGGGATCGACGCGGATCCGTGCCACATCCCCCACCAGAATGCCCTGATACCGGACATCCGAGCCCACATTCAGGCCGGCGACGGATCCAGGAAACACAATGTCGTAATAGGCATATTGCCGATCGAACTGGTATTTGCCGATCCACAGGGCAAAGCCGACGCCAATGGCGATGAAGGCGAGCACGAACGCGCCGATTAATGTGTGATGGGCACGCGTTTCCATACCCCAGCCCTCCGTTTCAGCCACTCAAGGTGGCTCCGCCTGTTTCGACCGGCCCCCGCGACCTGCGCCTGTGTGTTCCGCCCATGCCGATCGGGCGCGGCTGTCACGGCTGTCAGGCGGTTTTCTCCGCCGCCGCGCGGGCTCTCGGCCCCGTGAAGTATTCGCGGATCCAGGGATGATCCGAATAAGGGTGATCGCCATTGGTGATGTAGTCGATCGACCCGGAGATCAGCACCCGCTTTTCGGCCAGAACCGCCACGCGGTCGCAAATTGTATACAGACTGTCCAGGTCATGGGTCACCATAAAGACCGTGAAGCCCAATGTCGCGCGCAAGTCGAGGATCAATTGATCAAAGGCGGCGGCGCCGATGGGATCGAGACCGGCCGTCGGCTCGTCGAGAAAGATCAGATCGGGATCGAGCGACAGGGCCCGCGCCAGACCGGCCCGCTTGCGCATCCCGCCCGACAGCTCCGAAGGCAATTTGGGGCCGGCGCTCGCATCGAGGCCCACAAGGCCGATTTTAAGCGCGGCAATCTCATTCATGAGCTGCTGGGGCAGCCTGAGATGTTCGCGCATGGGCACCTGGATGTTCTGCGCCACGCTCAGCGAGGAAAACAGCGCCCCGTCCTGGAACAAGATTCCCCAGCGGCGCTCCAGCATCCGGCGCTCATCGTCCGCGAGGCCGGCCAGTTCCTGGCCGAAAACGCGGATGTTGCCGGCCGCAGGCCGGTTCAGCCCGACGATCGTGCGCAGCAGAACCGACTTGCCCGTGCCCGAGCCCCCGACAATACCGATGATTTCGCCGGGATAAATGTCCAGGTCCAGATTGTCGTGGACCACCTGGCTGGCGAACTGATTGCGCAGGCCGCGGATGGACAGGATCGGGTCTTGTGAAGTGTCGGGCGTACCGGGCGCGTCCATGGATCTAAAGTCCCAATTCGATCTGCACGACGGAGAAGATCGCATTGGTCACGATCACCGCGAAGATGGCCTGGACCACCGATTTGGTCGTCCGCCGGCCCACCGATTCGGCGCTGCCCTCCACCATCATGCCCTGGTAACAGCCGATCATCGCGATCAGCAGGGCGTAGACCGGGGCCTTGACGAGGCCAATGGCGAAATCGGTCAAGGTCACCGTCTCGTAAAGGCGCGCGATGAATGAGCCGGGCGAAATCCCCAAATTCAGCCAGGCCACCGTCGCACCGCCGATCAGGCCAAGAAAGTCCGCGGCCACGGTGACGAGCGGCGCCGCGACGATCAAGGCCAGCACCCGGGGCAGAACCAGGATCTCGATGGGATCGAGGGCCAGGGTCCGCATGGCGTCGATTTCCTCGTGCTGCTTCATCGAGCCGATCTGCGCCGTGAACGCACTGCCCGAGCGCCCGGCGATCATGATGGCCGTCAAAAGCACGCCGAACTCACGCAGGAAGGCATAACCCACCAGGTAGACCACCAGGTCCTGGGCGCCGAAATCGGCCAGAATATTTGCGCCGAGAAAGGCGAGCACCGCGCCCACCAAGAAAGACATCAGGGCAATGATCGGAAGGGCATTGAGGCCCGTTTGTTCGACCTGCACCACGAAGGAGGTCAGGCGAAAGCGCGCCGGATTGCGGATTGCCGTGCCCAGCGCCGTGATCAGCCGGCCCATCAGCGCCAGGATGGCCACGGCTTCCAGGCAGGCATTCACGGTCGCTTTGCCCGTGCGGTTCAAGGCGTCGATATAGGCGTTCACCGCCGGCGGGGCGATATCACAGGCGGTGTAGCGTTCGTCGACCCGTTCGATGAGATGCGCCTGGCTTTCGGTCAGGCCGGCAATGATCACATCTCTGTGCAATTCAAAGCGATCACGGGTTTTGTCGATGATCCAGGCGCCGGCCGTGTCGAGTCGCGTGACCTCCGTCGCGTCGATCACAAGGGGGGCACCGCCGGTGACGTCGAGGGTGTCGAGCGTGTCGTACAGGGAGCCGATCTGGGCCACGGTCCAGGGCCCCGCGAGGGTGAGAACGGCGGCCTTGCCGCCATGGGGCCACGCGCCCCAGCCGATTCTGACCGCGGTTTCTCCGGCTTCGAAATGCCAGTCTTCGGGCCGAGTCCAGCCCGACGCACCGACAGCGCCCGCGGTGTCACCCGCCATTGCCTTGCCCCTCAAGATCCGATCCACGCGCATCCGGCGCCTCGCCCGAGATCGAGTATTCAGGGGAGCGGTGCCACGTCAAGCACGCCGCCGGAGACATCGCCTCACACTGGCCCCAATGGGATGGCCCGTGTAGACTTCTTGGTGAAGGGTTAAGGGGTGGTGCTGGGACCTGTTGACAATCGTCGCAACCGGGAGGGGAGCGGCGAATGTTGGCCTGGTGTCTCCCGTCCAGGACGCTTTGTTGGCCAGAACGCTTTGTTGGCCAGGATGCTTTGTTGACCAGGACGCTTTCTGGCAAGACGCGTCGCGCGACCACTGGGTCCCAGGCGTCCAGAGAGTATCGGAGCACCATGAAACAGGTCGGATCCGCGGTGTGGGGGGAAGAGCGCGTTCTGCTCCTGGCCCCTGCGACAGTTCTTCTTTTCGCCGTCACCATCATCAGCCTCGATCCGTTAGGGCTCGCCACACGGCTGCGCGATTACGGCTTTGACCGTCTGCAGAACACTTTTGCCAGCGGAGAGGCCTTCGACGCGCCGCTGGTGACCCTGGTGGAAATCGACAATGCGAGCCTGCAGCAACTGGGCGATTGGCCCTGGCCGCGCACCCGCTATGCCGACCTGATCGCGGAAGCCGAAGTGGCCGGCGCCCGGGCCATTCTGGTGGCGGACGGTCTGAGCCGGCCCGACCCGACGAGCCCTGCCGTGGTCACGCGCCATGTGGACGGTTTCGCGGCCACCATGCCGGCCGTCCAGGACGCGGCCCTGTCAAGCGAACACGACGCGGCCCTCGCCGATACGCTGTCCTTTTCGCGGGCGGTCATTCCCGTGGACGTGGCCCGCTCCTGGGACGAGGAGGCGGGCGAGCCCACGGATTTATCTTGGGCCCAGGCGGGTGCTTTACCGGTGACGGAAGAAACCCAGGCCTTTTTTCCCGCACTCCGGGTCACCGATGCGCCCCTGCCCATCTATACCGAGATCGGCGTTACGTTCGGCTTCGACAGCGTCATTCCGGATGAAGACGGGGTCTTGCGCACCGTGCCCCTCGCCGCGCGGATCGGCGAGCGGGTCGTCGCCTCGGACATTCTGGAAGTCATCCGGCTCGCCGACGGGTCGGACGCCATCGACATCCAAAGCACCGGCATGGCCACCCGCTTCAGCGTGGTGGAACGCAATGGCCTGAACTCCATCAGCCTGGGTGGGCGCGTGGTGCCCGTTCGGGCGGACGGCGCCCTTCGCTACCTGGCGCGCGACGCGGACCGCCTGCCGCGCATGCCCGCATGGCGGCTGATTTCCGATCCCATGACGCGCAGTATGCTGACGGATCGGATCGTCGTCATCGCGCCGACCGCGCGCGGCACGGTCCAGCGCCTTGTGACACCGGATGGCACGCGCCTGACGCCGGGCGAGGTCAAGGCGCTCGCCCTGAACCAGATCCTCACGGGCGCCTTTTTGACCCGGCCGGACTGGGCCCCCACCCTCGAAGACGGCCTCGTGATCGGTCTGGGCCTTGCGCTTGTGGGGCTTCTCGCCGCCGGGCGCGCCGGGATCGCGATTGGGCTCGCCGCGCTCAGTCTGCCCATTCTGGGTGCCTTGTCCTGGTATGCCTATACGCGCCACGGCGTGTTGTTCGACGCCCTGGTCCCGGGCCTTGCCCTCGGCCTTCTCGGCCTTGCCATGGTGTGGGTGCTGTTCGCCGAGCGGTTCGCCCGGCGCCAACGCCTTATTCAGGCACTCCAGACAAAACTGCCCCGCGCCGCAGCCGCCAGCCTTGCCTCCAAAAAGGGGCGCGCGCAGCTGGCCGGCGAAGTGCGGCGGATCACGGCCCTGTCCTGCGGGCTGCGCCATGTGGACGGCTTCGCGGACGCCAACCGGGACGATCCCGTCTGGCTGACGAGCCAGATCCAGCGTTTCCACGGGTATTTGGTGGAACGGATCACGGCGGCGGGCGGTGTCGCCGATATTCGCGACGGCACCCGCGTGCTGGGCCTGTGGAATGCGCCGCAGGAGATCCCCGACCATGCGCGTCAGGCCTGCGACTGCGCCTTGAAGCTCATGGATGGCCTTGAGCAGCTCAACATCGAAATCGAGCACGAGGCCGAGGGCCGGTCCTTTGTGCAGCTTGACCTCGCGGTCGGGATCAACACCGGCCAGGCCTTTGTCGGCAATCTGGGCACGGCGGATCGGCTCGATTACACGGCGCTCGGGGCGCCCGTGCGCAGTGCCCGCTGGCTCCAGGACTGCGCGGAGGTCTACGGCACCTCCATTGTGGTCGGCGAGACCTGCCACAACTTCGTGAAAAGCCACTACGCCTTTTTGGAAGTGGACCGGGTGGATTTGGATGGCTCGGGCCAGGGCCTGCGGACCTACACCCTGATCGGCAATCCCGTGCTGCGAGCCAATCCCCGCTTCAAGGCCCTCCAGGCGGTCCATGACGCCCTGCTGGAGGCGTACCGCGCCCAGGACTGGTCGGGCGTGCGGGAGCAGGTTGCCAAGGCCGGCGCCATGCAAGGCTCCATCCCGGCCCTGCTGGCCTTTTACGAACGCCGGGCGCGCTTTTTCGAGACCTATCCCCCGGGCCGGCAATGGGATGGAACTTTCACGGTGCCGATTCAGTAGACCCGCGTGTGACTGGCGCGATGGCGAAGAACTGGATCCGCGCCCCAGAAGGGGTAGATCGGCTTTAAGCACAAGCGGGGTGCACTGCTTGGAAACGCTTGTGGTTTGGGGGCTGCCAGGGCATTTATGGCGGCAACCGCAATGGCGCGGACTTAGAATGGCCGCATCCGACGGGTCTATCAAAAGCAGTGGAGCCGACCTGGGTGCCAAGGTCATTTTTAAGAGTTGCGCGGCAAAGGTGCTATCATCGCAGCACGGACGCGATGGACCGGCTTGGCCGCGATAAGGATTAGCGGAGGGGTTATCTGTGTTTACTCGGACTGAAACACGTGCGCGCGGCCTGATGGGCAGGGTTCTCATGGCGCCCGTGATCGCCCTTCTGCTCCTGGGCCTTGGCGCCGCTCTCACGCCGGCACAGGTCCGCGCGGATGAGGACGACGATCGGCCCGATCTGGAGGAGGCCCGGGGCTTCATCAAGACCCTCGCCGACCGCGCCATTGGTGTTTTGCAAGAAGAAGACACGAGCCGGGCAGAGCGCCTGCGCGTCTTCGAGGAACTGCTCACAAAGGGGTTCGACCTGCCCTTCCTTGCCCGCCTGGCGCTGGGGCGCTACCGCCGCTCAGCGACCGAGGAACAACTGGCCGAATACGACCGGCTTTTTGCGAAGTTCGTATTGAACAAGTATTCGTCCGTTCTGGGCTCTTATTCCGGCGAGCGTCTCGTGGTGACGGCGGCGCGGGCCACGGGCCGGCGCGATGTCTATGTGACGACGGAAATCGCCCGCGGATCGGAGGGCGCGCGGGTCGACTGGCGGGTGCGCAAATATGACGATGGTGGCCTGAAGGTGATCGACGTGGTGGTGGAAAACATCAGTATGGTGATTTCCCAGCGTGAAGAGTTCGCCTCCGTGATCAATCGCGAGGGTTTTGATGGCCTGCTGCGGCGCCTGCGCGAGCAGGAAAGCCAGGTGGCTGAGGCCATGCGCGGCTAAGGCCCGCGAAAATGCCAGCGCACGGACATCATCCGTGGACATGCGGAAATTCTCCGCAGGCAATATGACGGTCGTTTTGGTCGGCTGGCTTCACGGAACGGAGCCAGCCGTCCGTGTATATTCGGGACCCAAACGCTCCCCAAACGCTCAAGGCGCGCGCGGCCGTGCGCAGGCACCGCGGGCGGCGTTTTTTAGGGTCCGTTAACCGCCTCGCCCCTGCAGTTCTTGCCGATCCTCCGGACAGGCGGACCGGCTTTTCCAGCGAGTCATGCCATGGACATCACGCCGCCCTATCTGCTGTTTCTCGGCGACGCCCATGACGATCTTGCCGTCAAGACGGCGAGCGGCATCCTTGATTGGCGCCGTGACTGGGTGGCCGGGCAGCTGCGCCTGGCGAATTGCCAGGCCGATTTGCGCCTTCCCGACATGACCCCGGCCGAGGCCGCCCGGGCCGGAGTAAAGACCCTCATTATCGGGACGGTCAGTCCGGGCGGAACGCTGCCCGACAGCTGGATTGAGACGCTGGTGGCCGCGCTCGAAGCGGGACTCGACGTGGCAAGCGGCCTGCACACGCGCCTGACCTCCTTTGACGCGCTTCAGGCCACGGCCCAGCGCACCGGCCAGCGGCTCATCGAGGTGCGCCACTCCAAGGAGCGTTTTCCAACCGGCACGGGACGCAAACGCCCCGGCAAGCGCCTGCTCACAGTGGGAACAGATTGCGCGGTGGGCAAGAAATACGCCGCCCTCGCGCTGGAGCGGGACATGCGCGCGCGCGGTCTCAATGCGGATTTTCGGGCCACGGGACAGACGGGGATCTTCATCGCCGGCGGAGGCGTCGCCATTGATGCGGTGGTCGCCGATTTCATCTCCGGCGCGGTGGAGACCATTTCGCCGGCAAACGCTCCGGACCACTGGGACGTGATCGAGGGGCAGGGCTCGCTGTTCCACCCCTCCTTCGCCGGGGTCAGTCTCGGCC
>CAYYTT010000007.1:0-46127 GCA_964474635.1 uncultured Alphaproteobacteria bacterium
TACCGAGATCGATCGCCATATCGGCGGAAAACATGCCAAGAAGACCCGTGAGCATTTTTATCGTCCTGAAGTAAGCGTTTAACCCATCTACCCCATCCGTCGCGCGGGTCCTGAACGGGCCATGCCCATCCGATCAAGCGCGCAGCCGGTCATCACCCTCGACGTCGGTCATTCCCGAACTGGCCCGAACTGGCCCGAACTGGCCCGAACTGGCCCGCCCCTTTCGCAAGTCGCGCCATCCGGCCTTCCGCACGCCGACCCTGTCAGCAGGGTTGTTTGCGTTCCGCCGATGCGTGCGTTCCGCCAGTGCGTGTGTTCCGCCAGTCCCGGCGTTCCACCATTTCGGGCTTTCCGCCAGTCCAAGCAATCCGTCGTCAAGAAGGGCCCCTCTCAAAAGCGACCCGGTTCGGCCCCCTTTTTCAACCATCGTCCGTCATCCGCCCCTTCGGATGCCGTTCAACCAGAGCACATCCGAGCCCAAGTCCTTCGCGACATCGCCCCACGCGAAATCGCCTCACTCGAAAGCCCGTCGACCGCTCGGCCCCCCCTCAATGGCGCCCACAGCCACGATCATAACCGTCCCGACAGCCGCACAACGCCACGCGTGCATTCTGGGCCACAGCCCCCCAAGGTTTGGTAAAGCACAATTCGGGCCGACTTTTTCAATCCCAAGAGCGGACTAAAACCCAATGCCCTGCCGCTGGCAAGGAATCACTCGCTCCCCCTGCCCCCATGACGCGGGCCCGCCGCAGCCTTTGCGAACAGGACGCGCCCGATACATCCTCTGGGATATCGGCGCGTCTCCCTTTGACACACAACGCACGCTTAAACCCATCGGCTTTCACCATTTTGAACCACATCAAACACGCAACGCCCGACACAAAAAAGGGGCGCCCCATTCGGGGCACCCCAATCTCTGAATGATCCAGATGGCCAAGGGCGAGCGCGGCGCGAACCGGCCCGCCGCCGACGTGATCAGTTCACCGTCAAAGACACGGGCATCTGTGCGCCCGGCACAACCGTGATGACTTGCTCCGCGCTGCGGTTGCCGGCCTTCACCGCCAGCAGATACTCACCGGCGGCCAGATCCAGAACCGCCCGGGCGTTCCCGTTGCGGGCGATTTCCTCACGCTTGCCGCGGGCATCGGTCTCGGTCCCATAGACCCACCAGAACACCCGGCTGCGATCGGTGATTTTGGCACCCGTCGCGCCGTCCACAACTTCCGCGATGACCGTTCCGGCGTTGGCATCCAAGGTGATGTCCTGCATCTTTCCAGGCTCGATCACGATGGTCTGGCTGGCATAGGCATTCGCGCCGCCGAAACGGGACTGGAGCAGATAGGTGCCCGCTGGCAACTGAAACAGAGCCTGCGTGCTGCCGTTCCGGGCGATCTCCTTGCGCCGTCCGTTCAGGTCCGTCTCGTTTTCGAACACCCAGTAGAAAACGTTCCGGTCGATGACGTCACCGCCTTGCGTATAGACGGTCTTGGCCCGCACAGCGCCCGCCTGGAGATTAAGCGTGACATCCGTGAGCTGGTTCGCCGTCACGGTCACATCCTGACGGGCAAAGGCATTCCCGAACCGGCTAACGAGGTGATAGGTGCCGGCCGGAACCTTGAAGAGCGCGGTGGCCGCACCGTTGAGGGCAATCTCCTCGCGCTTTCCGTTCAGATCCGTCTCCTGACTGTAGAGCCAGTAAAAGACGTCATCATCGAGCGGGTCCGCGCCTTCGGTGACCACGGAGACAGCGCGCAAATAGCCCGCATTGAGTGTCAGGGTCACCTCGGTCAGAGCGGCGGGCGTGACCGTCACGGTCTGACTGGCGGTCGCCTTCCCGTGGCGCACCACCAGGTGATAATCGCCCGCCGGCACACGGAAAAATGCCTGTGCACTGCCGTTACGGGCGACTTCCTTACGGTTTCCGTTCAGATCTTTTTTGTCTTCGTACAGCCAATAAAAGAGATCATCCTCCAGCGGATCGGCCCCCTCGGCGGCAATGGCCTGGGCCCGCACGTGTCCGGCGTTGAGAACGAATGTCGCATCCGTCATCGTGCCGGGCTCAACGGTCAAGTCTAGGGCAACCTTTGCCTTGCCATAGCTGGCGATGACCCGATAGGTCCCGACCGGCATTTCGATGACCGGCTGGGCACTGCCATTTCGCGCGATTTCTTTTCGTTTGCCGTTCAGGTCCGTCTCGCTTTCGTAGATCCAGTAGAAGACATCCCGCTCAAGGGCTGGCTCACCCTCGGCGAGAACCGTGGCCAGCCTGAAGCCCTGGGGACCCGCCGGCTCTTCCGGTTCGGCCGCCACGATGGTTTCGGCCGCCTCGTCAAAGGCACTGGCGAGTTCCTTCGCGCTGCCGACGGGGAAGAACCGCCCGCCAGTATTGTCGGCAATGCAGCGCAGGCTCGCGGTTTCCTCCGGTGTCAGATCGAAGCCGACGACGTGGACCTGAAAATCGACGCCCGCGCTCTCAAGGGTGCTTGCCACGGCGCAGGGGTCGGCCTCGCAGGTCTCCAAGCCATCCGAGACCAGAACGACGGTGGCCTTGTCCTCCGTGTAGCGCAGATCCTCGGCGGCCCGGCTCACGGCCGCGCTGATCGGGGTCTTGCCCTTGGGCGAGAGGGCACGAATGGCCGCCATGGTCTTGGCCCGGTCGATGGGCTGCACGGGCACGACCGTTTCGATGTCGCTGCAATTGCCCTTTTCCCGGTGTCCATAGGCGATCACGCCGAGTTCGACCCCGCCGCTCCACGAGCCGAGCAACCGGTCGATTTCCGTGCGTGCGATTTCGATCTTGGAGACCCCGTCGATCTGGCCCCACATGCTGCCCGAGGCATCAAGGACGAGCATGACCCGTCCCGCTTTTGTGCCTTGCGCGTTAGACGGGCCTGTGACGACCACCAGGCCGCAGGCCAGGACCAAGAGGGCCGCAAGGGCGCCCCGCGTCCAAGACATGATCGTTTTCATGATCCCACCTCCAAAAGCTCCGCGCACAGAGCCCATAAGTTTTGTCGGCCGCGGTCGTGAAGCGGCCATGAAACGCCCCAGTGCCGGGCGATCTTGCCGGCCCGGCGGGAATGACGAAGCAACGACTGCCGGGCCCCGCGACCTGTCCCGATACCCACGCGGTCGACAACGCCCGGCCCCCTCCCGGGCCAGACACTGCCCCGCTTCAGGGTTTGGGCCAAACGGTGCGCCATTATTTTCCAGACAGGTCTGGCGCGACACATTGGGTCGGGCCGTCTCGCATGCGCTGCGTCCTGGCGTCGTCTCTAAGACCCAGGCGCCTTCTCCAAGACAAAGCACCCGCATGCGCAGCCTGTGGCCACGCCGGGCAGGGCGTCTGTGCTGAAGATCACAGGGCCAGCGCCGGAGGTGTTCGTCGCCCCAGCGCCGAGCCCTCAAACGGCCGGCTGAACCGATGCCAGGAACGGCCCCATAAGCGAATTTCGCCGCGCATCCGCGCCGCGGCTCGCCGACCCCTCGACCACGGGCGGGGCATAAAACTGGCGCACGGCCCGAACAGGCGCATAGCGCTCAAGGGTTTGCATGAGCACGCGCCCACCAGCTGCATCGCTGGTGTAGGTCAACACCACACGCACCTGTGCGCCATCCTCACCCGCCGCTTCGCTCACCACATGATCGAAACGGAACCCGCGCCATTTGAGCCAGCCCACCAGACGGCGTGCCACCGACGGACCGCCCTCAAGAAGGACCGATACCGTGAAGCGACGGCGCGCGGCTGCAAGCTCGCTCCCAATCGGGCGCGGGGATGCGGCAAAAACACGAGTGCTCAGGCCATGGTGTGTCATGGTCTTCCGCCTTGACTGGAGTGTGCGTGGGTTCAGGAGAGAGAGATAGAGAGCGCTTACACTGCCGTCTTGGCGGATCGGACCGGTTTGGTCCAAAGGACCGGGGTCTTAATCGCCGGAAGACGGACGGGGCCGTGGAGGTGTACCGGGCAGAGACGGGCGCGATGGCCGGAAACGGTCCCAGAAACCTGCCAACCATCAGCCACGACGGAGCGCTGGCCTACTGACCAGATCGCTTTGTGCCGTGCAACTGATGCGAGGACCATCATGGGATCATTTCCATCCTAAGCCGCGGTCACCCGTCAACCGTGTCGGGCGGCCCAATCGACCATGCGCTAACCGCATGATTCGACATGGCAATGTTCTACGAACCGCTTCGGGTCCGGTCAACGGCCTGAAGCGCCTTTTCAACCACTACCGCATTCTGTTGAGGCAGCTTGGTGGCATCGAGACGGCACCACCGGGTCATTTGATGTCTGAACCAGGTGGTCTGGCGCTTGATGTATTGCCGCGTCGCAGTGCAGCCCTGCTCCAGGGCCGCGGCCCTGTCCCAGCGCCCGTCCAGCCAACCGGCGATCTCGCGCACGCCCACGGCTTTCATGATGGGCAGGCCGGCATCGAGGCGCCGGGCAAGCAGCGCCTGTGTTTCCTCCACCGCTCCGCCCTCCAGCATCATCGCAAAGCGCCGCGCGGCACGGTCCGCCAACCAGGGGCGCGGCGCGTCCAAAACAACGCTCACGGACGGTCTGGCGACAATGGGCCGGCCGGGAAGACCCTGCCAATGGGCAAGACCGTGGCCGGTGGCCTCCAGTAGGCCGAGCGCGCGCGTGAGGCGCTGGGGGTCGCTCGCCGGCACCAAGGCGGCGCTCGCCGGATCGCGGCGCGCCAGGCTGTCATGGAGCGCGCCCGCACCCTCGCGTTCAAGGCGCCCTCGCACCGAAACGAGAATGGCGGCGGGCACGTCCGGCATGGGGGACAACCCATCCGTCAGGGCCCGGAAATAAAGTCCCGTGCCCCCAACGATCAGCGCCGGACGGGCGCGCCGGGCGCAGGCCTTGAGCGCCGCCGCGGCAAGGTCCGCGAAGCGCCCCGCCGAACAGCGCTCCGCGCCGTCGAGCACACCATAAAGCCGGTGCGGTGAGGCCGCTTCATCGTCAGGCGACGGCCGCGCCGTCAGAACCCGCAGGTCGCGATAGATCTGCATACTGTCGGCATTGATCACTTCCGCGCCCAGCCTTTGGGCCAGTGCAAGCGCCAGGGCCGACTTGCCGCTCGCGGTGGGCCCTGCAATAAGCACAACCGTTTCCGGCAGGGCGCTCTCGGGATCGGCTGCGCGCGCCGCCCCGTCCTGTCCGGGTCCCTCGCCGCCAATTGGAGCCTCGCCATGTCCGTCAGCCCGTCCCATGTGCTTGTCCTCATTGCGCCCGAGGGCTCGAGCGCCCTCACGGCGTCCGTTCTGAAGGCCGCGCGCGAGGCCCTCACGGACCAGGGCGTTTTGTCCTTCGATCCGGTGTGGCTGTCGCCGGGCAAGGCCGCCGACGTGCCTTTTGCGCTCCGCGAGACCATGCCCAGCCTCCAGACCGGGCCCAGTCTTGAGAAAGCGTCCGCGGCCTGGGCCGGCCTGCCCATCGACGCCGGCATTGTCGAAATCGAGGGTCGGCGGAAAGGGCTGCTGGTGGCCGATATGGACTCCACCATGATCGAAGTGGAGTGCATCGACGAGATCGCCGATGCGCTCGGTCTGAAGGATCGGGTGGCGACCATTACCGAACGGGCCATGGCCGGCGAGATCCCCTTCGATGGTGCCTTGCGCGATCGGGTGGCGCTCCTGGAGGGTCTCGAGGAGGCCCGCCTTGAGGAGATCTACAGCAGCCGGATCCGCTTTACGCCGGGGGGCAGGACGCTCGTGCGCACCATGGCCGCCCACGGCGCGACCACGGCCCTGGTGTCCGGCGGTTTCACCTATTTCACCGACCGGGTGGGGGCAGCCCTAGGCTTCCATCATACCCGCGCCAATGTGCTCGAAATCGGGGACGACGGACGGCTGACGGGCCGGGTGCTGGAGCCCATCCAGGGCCGCGAGGCCAAGCGTGAGGCGCTGCTGGCCTTTGCGGCCGGGGCGGGCCTTACCGAACGGGATGCCCTGGCGCTCGGCGACGGCGCCAATGACCTCGCCATGATCGGCGTGGCCGGCCTCGGCATTGCGTTCCGCGCCACGCCCGCCGTCGCCGCCGCGGCGGACATCGCCGTGAACCACGCAGACCTCACCGCCCCGCTCTATATCCAGGGCTACCGGGAAGAAGAAATCGTCCGCGATTAGGGCAGCCGGCGAGAAATCCAGAGCAGTGTGAGCCCTGCGCGCCGTTGTTCCATGTTTTTTGCGCTCACGCGCCGCCATTGGACCTTCTGGGGCGCTCCGCGGAGGCGGTGCAAAGGCGCCGGCCGCCCTCGCGGCCTTGAGCGCGGTGCGGATTGATCGCCCCGCGATAGAGCGCTTTCAGGAAAAGTGTATGCGGTTTTCCGCCCGGAAAGCGCTCAAAATCAATACGCTAGAGCCAGCGCGCGCGGCCGGATACGACCCTGATACGACAAGGCCCCGGACGGCGTTGCCATCCGGGGCCTTGATTGCATTTTGGCCCGCGCCCCCGCCAATCATGGCGGCAGGGCACGGTCGTCCGCTTAGCGGTTGTCCTCGTTGAGACGCACCGCGCGGAAGGAGATCTGGCCCTGACGGTTCAGGAGCAACAGAACGAGGTCATCCTCGTTTTTTGACTGTTCAGCCCGGATCTTCGAGGACACATCGGCCGGCTTGTCCACCGGCTGCTGCTCGACCTCGACGATCACATCGCCGGGGCGCACGCTGGAGGCGGCGGGGCCGTCCGGATCCACATCCGTCACCAGAACGCCCTTGATCTCGGGATCGATATTGAAGCGCTCCGCGGCCGTGCCGCCGACCGGGGCAACGGTGATGCCGAGTTCGTCCACGTCGCGATCCCCGCCCGTGGTGGTGCCGCCGCCGCTCTGGCCGCCCATGTCGGCGAGGATGGCCGGATCGAGCTTGCCGAGCTTGACCTTCACGGTCTGACGCTTGCCGTCCCGCCAGACGATGACATTCACGCGCTTGCCGATCTCTGTCTCGGCAACCGTGCGCGACAGGTGCCGGTAATCATCGATGGGCTTGCCGTCGAACTGGAGAATAACGTCGCCGATTTCAATGCCTGCGTCCTGGGCCGGGCCACTCTCGGACACGCCGGCAACAAGCGCCCCCGTGGCCTCCTCGAGGCCGAAGCTGGAGGCCAGTTCCTCGGACACGCGCTGGATCGACACGCCCAGCCAGCCACGGCGGGTCTCGCCATACTCAATGAGCTGCTGCACCACGCTGTCGGCGAGCGAGGAGGAAATCGCGAAGCCGATGCCCACGGAGCCGCCCGAGGGCGAAATGATCACCGTGTTCACGCCCACAACGTCGCCGCCCATATTAAACAGCGGACCGCCCGAGTTGCCCCGGTTGATGGCGGCGTCGGTCTGGATGAAATCGTCATACTGGCCGGCGCGGATGTCGCGATTGCGCGCCGAGATGATACCGGCCGTGACGGATGTGCCCAGATTGAACGGGTTGCCGATGGCCATGACCCAGTCGCCCACGCGGGCCGTGTCGCTGTCGCCGAACTTCACCACCGGAAGGGGCTTGTCGTGCTCGACTTTGATGACCGCAAGGTCGGTCGCCTCGTCCTTGCCGACGATCTCGGCGGGCAGATTGAGGCCCGAGGCGAAGTTCACCTGAATGTCCGTCGCATCGCCCACCACGTGGTTGTTGGTGACGATGTAGCCGCGCGGATCCACCACGAAGCCGGACCCCAGGGAATTCACTTCACGCGGGCGGCGCGGAGAGCGGCCACCGGGCGCGCCCCGGTCGAAAAACTCGCGGAAGAACTCTTCGAAGGGCATATCCCGGCCGCCCCGGCGGCCCCGCTCGTCCCGGTCGACACGCTGGGTGGTGGAGATGTTCACCACCGCCGGCGCCAGTTCCTCGACAAGATCGGCGAAGCTCTCAGGCACGGGCCGGGCCTGCGCAAGACCGGTCCACACAATCGCGGCGACGAGCACGGCAAGCCCGAAGCCGAGCGCCGGAAGCCGTCCGCCGGCCATGTGCTGGGCCTGCGCCGCGCGCACCATGGTGGGCCCGTCCTGGTGGGTCATCCCGTACCAACGCGTTGTCACGATTTCACTCCTCCGGTCTGTCTTCATGGATGCGTGCCTCAGTCTCGTTGGATGGGGTCAGTGTCCGATAGGGGCCGGCCGGCCGAACCGATCTGCAAAGATCGGGCGGCAACGCGACCCTAACCTGTGAAAGCCTTACGACATGCTCAGGTAGGCCGGGTTTGCGGCACATTTGCGGCTTGCCCAGGGAACCGCGCAGGCAAGCGCGCCCCGTTTCTTGCTCAAGCGCCGCCGTGAAAAAAGAAAACGGCCGGTCTCCAAACAGACCGGCCGCCCCGTGATCGATGCCGGCTCAGCGCAGCGGGCGGGCCGGTTGTGTCTGCCGCCGCGCGCCCTCGGGTACGGTGCCTTGCGGGTTCTGGAAATAGCGGAAGAACTCGCTGTCCGGCGACAGGACCATGGTCGTGTCCGTGCTGCCAAGGGCGCTCTCATAGGCCTGCATGGCCCTGTAGAAGGCAAAGAAGTCCTGATCCTTGCCGAAGGCCTCGGCGAAGATCTTGTTGCGCTGGGCATCGCCTTCACCGCGCAGGATTTCCGCGTCCCGGCGCGCCTCGGCGAGGAGCACCTGGGCCTCCTTGTCAGCGCGCGAGCGGATCCGCTGGGAGATCTCCCGGCCCTGGGCGCGCGCTTCGCGGGCTTCACGATCCCGTTCGGCACGCATCCGGTTATAGACCGCGTTCGAGTTGTCCTGCGGCAGATCGGCCCGGCGGATGCGCACATCGATAATCTCAATGCCGAGTTCCCGCGCCTTTTCATTCACGTCCGCGCGAATTTTCAACATGGAGTCCGCGCGTTCACCGGTGAGCAGGGTCGAGAACTCACGCTCGGCGAGGATCGTCCGCACACTGGTGTTGAACAGGCGGCTCAGACGTTCACGGGCCCGGAACTCGTTGTTGACCGACTGGAAGAACTTCAACGGGTCAACGATTTTAAAGCGCGCGAAGGCGTCCACGATCAGGCGTTTCTGGTCGAGGGTCAGGACCTCTTCCGGATTGGTGTCAAGATCGAGGATCCGGCGATCGAACAGCACGGCGCGCTGCACGAAGGGCACCTTGATCTGGAGGCCGGGCTCCTGGATGACCCGGCGCGGTTCACCGAGCTGTGTCACGAGGGCCTGTTGGGTCTGCTTCACCACGAAGAAAGTGTCCGAGGCGACGATGGCGGCCGCGAGGCCAATGACGATGAGTGCGATAGAGCCGATGCGTCCCATCACTGCGTCTCTCCTTCACTGGTGCCCGATTGGCGGCGGCGCTGCACTTCCGGAAGCGGCAGATAGGGGACGACCCCGCTCTGGCCGGAGGCTTCACCGTCAATGACCACCTTGGTCATCCCGCCGAGCACGCGTTCCATGGTTTCCAGGAAAATCCGCTGACGGGTCACGTCGGGGGCCTGGCGATATTCGTTGTAAATCGAGGTGAAACGGGCGGCGCCACCTTGTGCTTCAGCCACGACGCGCTCGCGATAGGCCGCGGCTTCCTGCTTGATCTGTTCGGCAGACCCGCGTGCCTCAGGCAGAACCTGATTGGCATAGGCCTCGGCTTCGTTACGCAGGCGCTCCTGGTCCTGGCGCGCGGCCTGAACGTCCCGGAAGGCCTCGATCACCTGCTCGGGCGGGTCGACCTTCTGCATCTGGACTTCGTTCACAGCAAAGCCGGCCCCGTATTCGTCGGGCGTGACCTGCATCAGGTCACGGACTTCCGATTCAACCCGGGCACGGGACTGGGTCAAAATGTCTTCAAGATTGTTCCGGCCCACGACTTCGCGCATGGCGCTTTCCGCAATGGCCTTCACGGTGGATTCCGGATTTTGGACATTGAACAGGAAGTCCGGCGCGCTGGAGATCACCCACAGGACCGTGAAGTCCACATCGACGATATTCTCATCGCCCGTGAGCATGAGGCTCTCGCCCGGCACATCCCGGCGGGCGTTGAAGCCGATGTCCACGCTGCGCTGCTGGGTCACGCGGGGCTTTTGAACTTCCTCCACCGGCCAGGGCAGGTGGTAGTTCAGACCCGGCTGGGTGATCCGGTCATAGCGGCCAAAGCGCGTGACGACGCCAAGCTCGTCCGGTTCGACCTGATAAAGGCCGCTGGCGAGATAGACCGCCGCGGCAATCAAAAGGGCCAGAAGGGGAAGCACCGGGCCGAAGCCGCCGGGACCACCCTTCGTGCCGCGCGGAAAGACGTTTTTGAAGCGATCCCCGCCACGGCGCAGGATTTCTTCCAGGTCCGGCGTCGGACCACCGCCGCCGCCTCCGCCGCCATTGCCTCCACCCTGGGGCCCCGAGCCCCAAGGCCCGTTGCGCCGGCCGCCGCCGCCGCTTTGCCAATTGCCGCCGCCTTGATTGTTCCAGGGCATGCCTGCCTTTTCCTCCGTCATGCCAGAGCGCTCGAACCGCGATGCGCTCGTGAACCGTTTCGCCCGCGGGATGGGTGCACGCTCGCCATCCATGTGGCTTTTACCCGGCACCCGCGCTGTCTCCGGCACAGTTCTGCCACACCGAATAATACCATGGCACATGGCGGGACTTTGGTTGAAAGTCAACCAACGCGGCGGGTCGGCCAGTCTCCCTCGCCTCTCGGGTCTTCGCAACGCCCATGGCGCCACAGGCCTCGTTCGGTCCCGCCACCTTTTTATGCCCTCACATTTTGGCCCTCGCTTTTTGGCTTTCTCCTGCTTTTTGGCGCAAACACCCCATGTTTGATCCGGCGCCATGCGGTCCGTGCCCTTGCCGGGCATCATGGCCTGACATCATGTCGCCAAGTGCCTCACAACCAGCCGGAGCCAGCAGCCCATGTTCGAAACCGCGCCCCAGAAAGTCCGCCAGGCCCTGCGCGGCGTGCAAGGCCCCTCGGGCGAGGACATCGTCACCGCCGGCCTTGTTGGCGACATCAGCGTGGACAAGGGCCGCGCGCGCATCATCCTCGAATGGCCGGACGACACGCGGCCCGATGAAAGCCTGACACCCGCGATCAAAGAGGCGGCCATGGGCGTGCGGGCCGTGAAGGCCGTGAGCGTCATCATGACCCGCCACACTCCGGGCACCGACGACCAGGCGGCGGCCCGCCAGGCCCCCGAGGGCGTGCGGGTGAAACCGGCGGACCAGGCGCGCCCCGCCCCGCGGGGCGCCACGCGGCTCGATCTGCCCGGTGTGAAGGCCATCGTCGCCGTGGCAAGCGGCAAAGGCGGCGTCGGCAAGTCCACCGTCGCGGTCAATCTGGCCCTCGCCCTGGCGCGCGAGGGTTGCCGGACGGGTCTTCTCGATGCTGACATTTACGGGCCATCGATCCCGCGCATGCTCGACATCAAGGACAAACCGCACAGCGATGGTCCGGACAAGAAACTCCAGCCCGTTGAGACCCATGGGCTCAAAGTCATGTCCATCGGTCTGCTGGTGGATGCGGACACGCCCATGATCTGGCGCGGGCCCATGGTGATGAGTGCTCTGTCCCAGATGCTGGGCGATGTGGATTGGGGCGAACTCGACATTTTGGTTGTGGACATGCCGCCCGGCACCGGCGACGCGCAGCTCACCATGGCCCAGCGGGTGCCCATGGCTGGCGCGGTCATCGTCTCCACGCCTCAGGAAATCGCCCTCATCGATGCGCGCAAGGGCATCGCCATGTTCGAGCGCACGCAAGTCCCCATCCTGGGGATAATCGAAAACATGGCCTATTTCATCGCGCCGGGTTCGGACGAAAAACTGTTCCTGTTCGGCGAAGGCGGCGCGCGCCGCACCGCCTTAACCCATGGCTGCCCCTTCCTGGGGGAGATCCCGCTTTATCCTTCGCTTCGGGAGGGCGCCGATGCGGGCCGGCCTGTTGTTGCCGATCGCCCGGACGGGCCGGAGGCCGCCGTATTTTCAGAGATTGCAAGGCAATTGCGTGCAAATCTGGCAACCGCCAGCCGTCCGTTGCCGGACATCGTGTGGGAAGACTGACGGCAAAACGGCCCTGAACCCCGCCCCAAACGCAGCCCGTCTGGCGGCCCGTCTTACGCTGAGAGAGCGTCTCAGTCCGAGCCGGCCTTTAACACTCTGTAATGGTGCAGTGCACACCATGCTTGCGCATGGGTCCAAGCCGTGATGCGATAGTGGCCCGAGACACAAGCAAAGGCATGTCATGGTGAGCCTGAACGATCTCAACGGAGGGTCGATCCGGGGCCGTTTCTGGCCCATGGACGAGCGGGGCCGTATCATGAATGATGCGTCTGCGGATCATATCGACCCGATGTTCTGCCATGCCATTGCCCAGGCGGTGGATGTCTATCGGCGCAATCTCAAAGACGATCTGCATTCTATCTATGTAACGGGGTCGGTCGCCCGGGGCACCGCCGTGGCGGGACGCTCCAATCTGGATATGGCGGCCTTGTTGAAACCGAAGGTGTTGCCGGACAGTCGGCACCGCGCCTGGCTCGACATCGGAGGCGGTGTTGCCGGAGCCGGTCAGGATGCGGCCTGCGCCATCACCCTGGCCCTTTATGCCTGGACGGATGTTTTTCCCGGAACGGATCGCTTTTCCCGGCCCGCCTTTATCCTGGGCACCGGCGCCGTCTGCGTGCGGGGCCCGGATGTGGAACCGCGCACCCCGCGCCTGCCCCTGTGCCCAGCCATCGCCAATGACGAGGTTGTGGCCATCGAGGGCATCCTGGCCGAGACCCGCGAAACCTTGAGCACCGATGCCGCCGCCGGCACCATTCGCAGCCGCTGCCGCAGTGTGATGCGGGCAATTCTGCACACGGCCTTTGCGCTGGTGATGCTTGAGGAAAGCGAGCATACCCGGGATCTCGATCTCGCCCGGGACCTGTTCCTGCTGCACCACCCGGAACATCGGGGGGACCTGACCCGGGCCTATCGCCTGGCCCAGAACCCGTCCCACGACGCCGAAACGGTCCTGGCCCTCATCGAGCGGGTGCGCGGCTGGCTCATTCCCCAGGCAAACCGCTGGCTCGACAAGCACAATCCGGCCCGGCTTGCGGCCCTGCCCATCCCGGCCTGAGGCGCTCAAGAGCGGCTGGTCAGGCGGTTGCACGGTCGCGTCGAGCCGGCGCCGCGCTGTCGGGCACCCCAAACAGGGGGCGCAGGATCCTCACCCGTCGGATCAGTCCCTCATAGAGCACCGCGCAGCCCGCAACGGTGGCCGCGACGATGACGGCGAATTCGCTCCAGGCGCCGGGCATATGGCCCGTCAGGGTGAAGCCGACCGTGATGATGATTGTCTGGTGCAGGATATAGTAAGGAAATACGGCGGCCGTCAGATAGCGCAAAGCCGGGCCCGGACGATAGAGAAACCGGCGCGCAAGCCCCAGGAGCGCGACGATCACGGCCCAGGCATACCAGATGCGCGAGGCCAAAATCGCGCTCACCGCTGCATAGCCAAGTTGCGCATCGAGCCCCGGCAAAAAAAGGCGGTACACTAGAAAAAGCGCCGCCGTCAGCACCGCCATGACCATGGCCCAGGGCAAGGCCCGGTCCACGACGGTCCAGAACCGTTCTTCCTTGGCGATCAGCACACCGAGCACAAAGGCCGTCAGGCGCTGGGCGTGGTTGGCCCAGTCCCATACGAGATTGTGCGTGGTCGGAAACTGCGGCGAGAGCAGCCACCAGGACAACACAAAAGGGATCGGCGCCAGGATCAAAAGACGCCAGGGCGAGCCCAAAAGCCTCGCAACCCGCGTCCCAAGCGGGCGCAGGGCCGGCAGGACGGGCAGCAACAGCAGCGAATAAACAAGCACATAGGCCACATACCACAGGTGATTCCAGGTGGGCGTGATGATGCCGTCCATGAGCCCTGGCTCCATGTATTGGAGCCAGAACCCGCCGTAGCCCGGCTCGATGGCGCTGCGGCTCAGCAACTCGAAATAGGTCTGGGGGGGAACAATCACGAAGGCGCCGAACAGCAACGGAACCCCCAGACGCCACAGGCGTTTTGCGACCATGGTGCGCGGAGCGGTTTTGTCGGCGGCGTACCGAAAGGCAATCCCTGAAATGAAGAAAAGGAGCGCCAGGCGCCAGGGATTGAGCAGCAGCATGAGCGGGACGGAGGTTTCCGACACATGCTCGCTGGTCACATGGAAGTCCCAGGGCACGTAGAACATGCCGATGTGATAAAAGATCAGCAGACCGAACGCGATGACCCGCAACCAGTCGAGGTCATAGCGACGCTCGGACGCGACAGGCGCGGCGCTCTGGGTCATGACGATCTCCTCTGAAGCGCGCCTCGCCCGTTAAAACAGAACAAAAAGCGCGATCGCGATCGCCAGTCCCACCATGGGCACGACCACGGTCAAGGCGGCCAGCGGCAGATAGGCGCTCTGGTGAGTTTCGTTGCAGATCGCCCGTATGGTCGTGACCACGTAGCCGTTATGCGGCAGGGAATCGAGCGCTCCAGAGGAAATCGCCACGACCCGGTGCAACTCGTCCGGTTTGGCGCCCGCCTCAAGATAGGGATCGGCGATGAGCGGCAGGGCGATGGTCTGCCCGCCCGAGGCCGAACCCGTCAGCCCCGCAATCACTGTGACGGCGATGGCCGCGCCGATTAGCGGATCTCCGGGCAGGGACTCAAGGCCTTCGAGAACGGCGCCAAAGGCCGGAGACAGTTTCGCGATGCTGCCGAACCCCACGACCGCGCAGGTGTTTACGATGGCGATCACCGCACCGGTCGCGCCGCCGGACAGGGCGTCGGGTAGCTGCGCGCTGTACCGGTGGCCCACCGCCGCCGCCGCGATACACCCCGAGCCCAGCGCCACGACGAGCCCCCATTTGCCGAGGCCATCCTCGGAGAACAGCAGCGACAGACCCGGCAGCGCCCCGGGATATTGGGTGAGCAGAAACACCGCGAGCACGGTCGCGAGGGGCACAAGGCTCGCAAGCGGACCAGGCGCGAAGGTGAGGTTCCGTTGCGCCGGATCGGCCTCGCGTGCATTGAACGCCTCGCCCCGCGCCACGGCCCGGCCGACCATCCAGCGCAGCCAGGCGTAACCGCTCGTCGCCATGAGCACCGCGACGACAAGGCTGACTTCCCAGGCGGCGGTGGCCTTCGTGCCGAGATATTGGATGGGAATGAGGTTCTGGATTTCCGGACTGCCCGCCGAAGTCATGGTGAAGGTCACGGAACCAAACGCGATGGCGGCTGGAATGAAGCGGCGCGGCAGGTTCGCCCGGCGAAAAATGCTGAGCGCCATGGGATAGACCGAGAAGGCGACGATAAAGACGCTCACCCCGCCATAGGTGAGGATGGCGCAGGCCGTCACGACCGCCAGCAGGGCGTGGCGCAAGCCGAAAGTGTTCACGATCCACTGGGCGACGGACTCGGCCGCGCCCGTCCGGCTCATGATCTCGCCAAAGACGGCACCGAGCAGGAACATGAGGAACCAGTCGGCGAAAAAGCTGGTGAAACCGCCCATATAGGCGGTCGCAAAATCGGGCGCGCCGTCGGGCGCAAGGGGCGGCAGCCAGGCAAGCCCGCTTGTCGCGGCCACCAGGGCGGCGCAGATGGGCGCCGCCACGAGTATATTCAGCCCCCTGACCGTCAGCAGGATCAACAGACCCAGGCCGCCAATCAGCCCGATTGCACTCACCATCTCGCCCAATCCTCCATACCGCCCTGTGCGCTGTCGTGACCCCATGGGGGCGTTATCCCATCGGCTTTGGCACAAGGACAAGGGTCAGTGTCCGCCCCAGATCTCCAAGGCGTGCGTCTGACCGCGCAGCGTGTGGGCCCCGAGCGGCGCGAGGCCGGAGGCCGGATCATCGCCCGGGCCCGCTTCGGCCCTCGCCTGCCGGACAAGGGCCTCGGTCGCGGCGACTTGGACACCCAAGGTGCGGGTCAGGGCCTCGACGCGGCTTGCCACATTCACCGTGTCGCCGATAACGGCGAATTCCAGCCGGTTCGCCCCGATATCGCCGAGCACCACGGGCCCGAAATGGAGCCCGATGCCAACCCGCAAGGCCGGCTCTCCGGCCGCCGTCCGCTCCGCATTCCATTCGGCAAGGCTCGCCGCCATTTCCCGCGCGCAGGCCAGCGCATCGCTGGCGTCGTGCTCACCCGGGCTCGGCGTGCCGAAGGTCGCCATCAGGCCATCGCCGAGGAACTTGTCGAGCGTTCCGCCGTGGCGGAAGACCTGCGCCTCCATGCGCCCGTGGAAGGCCCTTAAGGTGTGGATCACGTCTTCCGCGCTGCGCTCGGAAGCAAAGCCGGTGAAGCCGATGATGTCCACGAACATCACGGCAACGCTCTGGGTGCGGATGCGCTTCAGGGGTTCGTCGTTCTGGGAGAGTTCATCGACCACATTGGGCGAGAAATAGCGTGCCAGATTGGTCCGCTCACGCTCCATCGTGGCTTGAGATTCCAAGAGGTTCGAGAAACGCCGTACCGTTGCGCCCAAAATCCAAGCCACGACCATGAACACGACCATTTCCTGCACCCGGATCCAGGGTAAGAAACTGTTCGGGTCAAGATAATCGACCATCACGGGTTCATAACCGAAGGCCGTCCGCGCGGCCTCGGTGAGGGCCGGTTCCGGCGTCCCGAGCAGCCACACAAGGCCAATGCCCGACAGCCAGGCATAGACCGTCATGCTGCCGATGCCCCGCACGGTGCGCCAGGAATAGGCAAGCGTGCCGAAGGCGAGGAAGACATAGAAAAACATGAAGGTTTGCGACCGGAACTCCATGGGCGCGGGCCAATCGATGGGCCGAAACGGGTTGGGCGCCAGGGCCGCGGCGGTCACGATGAGGATGTCCGCGTAAAGCAGCAGCATCTCCAGGCCGGAGCGCCCGACTTTGGCCACCCGCCGCTGCATCCAGCCGATGAGAGCCAGCAGGACGAGCAGCACTTCGTAGTAGAGCGCCGTTTGAAGCGAGAACGTCAGCGGCAACAGGACCGCAAAGACGGCCAGGGCCCCGAGGCGGGCGCGAAAGGCAAGCTCCATGCCTTCGCGTTTGTGCCGCTCCAGGGCCGCCACGACAAACCGGCCGGCGGGCCCCTGGGGAAGCGGCGGCGCGGGCCTGCTCAGTCTCGGCAAGGCTTCAAAGGCGCGGCGCGCCAGGGATTTGGCCTGTCCCGCCGTCAATCCAGCCGTCACTCCCTTTGTCCCTCCTTTCGTCACCGGGCCTCACTCCTCTGCTGTGCGCGCCGAAGCCGCAGAAACGATACCATCCTCGCTCCAAAATCGCCGCGCCTGGCCGGATGCGCCTTACGACGGCGTCTATGGACTTCGTGCGGGGAATGTTGGTTGATGCCACCTGCCCGCCGCGCGCGTGCGCGCACCATGCTGCGGGTGTCACGGTGGCCTGAGGCGCGCGGGCGGCGCGGGGGCCTGAGGCGCGCGGGCCTGAGGCAAGCGGGCGGCGCGGAGGATGATTTTAGACCTGACGGACCCCAAGGGAGACGGGCGATGGATTCAGCCGACGCACGAGGCAAGGTCTTCATTTCCTATTCCCGCTTCGACACCGATTTTGCCGACGAGATTACCCTTGCCCTGTCCGACAAGGGGTTTGAGCCGCTGCTGGACCGCAAGGACATCGACAGCGCCGAAAAATGGCGCGACCGTTTGGAAACGCTGATCGCGTCCTGCGATACGGTCGTGTTCTTGGTGACGAAAAACTCCGCCCAGTCCAAGATCTGCTCCTGGGAAGTCGACGAGGCCGCAAAGCAGGGCAAACGGATGATCCCCGTGCTGCCCTTTCCCTTGGGCAACTTTGAGGTTCCGGCCCGGCTTGCCGATCTGAACTACATCCATTTCTACAAGGACCCCAAAATTCCAGGCTCAGGGTTTTACGACGGCGTCATAAAGCTGGAGCGCGCGCTCAGCATCGATTTGGAATGGCTGCGCCAACAGACGCGATTGACCGAACGGGCCCGCGAATGGGCGTGGACCGGCTCGCACGACCGGTTGCTGCGGGGGGACGCCCTTGGCGAAGCCGTCAAATGGCTCGACCGGACGCCCGCGGGCGTGACCGTCGATCCCAAACTGCGCGCCTTTTTGGACAAATCCGAACAGGCTGAGCGCCTGCGCCTCGCCGAAGTCGCCAACCGGATCAAGGAGCGCGAGGAGGCCTTACGGAAACTGTCCCGGCGCACCATGATGGGCCTCGGCGCGGCCGGTGTGTTGACGGCGGCGGCCGGCGGGCTCGCCTGGTGGGGCAATGACGCGGAACGACGGTTTCGCCTGGCACGGGCCCGCGCCGTCGCGGCCGAAGCCCAGTCGATTGAGCGGGCGATTGCCGCCGCCGCCGCCCGGACCGATCTTTTGGGCCAGATCCTGGCCTATGCGGCCGCTCCCGGAGAGATCGCGCTGGATGGTGAGGTGGGCGGAACATCCCCTTACACAAACGCGGTCGTGAACGCGCTCCAGGACCGGGACACGTCCGTCATTCAAGGGTTGTTACAGGCCGGTGAGGGCGTCCGTGTGAGGACACATGGGATTCAACGCCCTTATCTGTCCACGGATATTAATGGCGGGCTTTATATCCAACGGCAAGACGCGGTCTGGCGCAAAAAGGCGCTGTGCATCTCGGTGGACGGTTTGGCCGATGGCGGCAAGCGCCCTACAAATGTCCATCGCGACGCTGATTTGTGGACCGATTTTCTGCGCAGATGCGGATTTGAGGTGCAGACGATCCAAAATCCCACCTCAAAGCAGTTCACCCGCGCCCTGGACGATCTGACGACCTTTTCGCCACTCTCGGCAGCCGCCGGCGCGGCGACGGCCGATCCGTCCATGCCCGGTGCAATCATTCAAGATCGCCAGCCGACCACATTCGCCGCCGTTGTTTATTCGGGCATCGGGTTTGAAAAGGACGGGTGGGCGGCCTTGGGCTTTGCCGATACGCAAATCATCGACGGGGAAGAGGTGCCCACGCTCACCAATGATGTGGGCCTGAGAAAGATCCAGCAGCAGCTCCGAACGCGGGCCGCCTTGTCCCTGTTCGTCATCGATACGAATTTCAAGTCCTTGAAAAAAGCCTGATACGGAGCAGTTCCAACAAGCGTGGCTGCGAACCGATCGTCATCACGAGCGCAGCGACGTGATCCAGGGCAACGGACACGGAGCTTGTGGCTCTGGATTGCTTCGTCGCGGACGCTCCTCGCAAGGACAAGGGCAGGAGGTCTTTGCCTGTCGCCCTCCCCAAGCCGAACGCTTCGCGGCCCAAAAACGGGCGCGCTGGCATAAAGCGCGTTGGTGTTTTGACACATTGATGACTTGCCTCAACGCTGAGCCGGAGGAACCATGGTCGGCTCCGCATGCACGGGGGGTTTTGGCACGGGGGTTTGGGGATGAGTTCGCTGATGATGCTCCATGTGGTGACCGGCACGGTTGCCGTGGCCTCGGGCGGCCTTGCGCTGGCCGTGCGCAAGGGCGAAACGGTCCACCGCTGGGCGGGCATGACATTCTTCTTGACCATGACGATCAGTGCGGCGGCCGGCGCCTGGGCGGCGTTTATCAAGCCTGAAATGATCACGGGCCTGGCCGGTCTGTTCACGATCTATCTTGCCGCCACCTCTTGGGGGGCAGCGCACCGGCCGGACAGGACCACGGGATTGGGTGACGTGGCGGGCGCAGTGGCGGCCCTGGGCATCGGCGCGGCCGGTGTCTTTTATGGTCTCCAGGCGCAAACGAGCGCCACGGGCCTCGTCGATGGCTATCCGGCCGAGCCTTACTTCGTCTTTGGCGGCCTTGCCCTGTCTGCCGGCCTCCTCGACGCGGCAGTGCTGATCCGCAAGGGGATCGGGGGCGCCCAGCGCATCGCCCGCCATTTGTGGCGCATGTGTTTGGCCCTGTTCATCGCCGTGGGCTCGCTGTTCACCGGTCCGGGCGCGACAGCCTTTCCCGACGCCTGGCAGGGCTCGCCCCTCTTGTCGGCGCCCGAGCTGATTGTGTTCGTGTTGCTGATCGTTTGGCTCGTCCGTGTCCTGTTTTTCTGGAATTCACTCCCACGATAATGCCTTGGGGCGGACGAGCGATCGACCGATTCAAATCAGCGACGCGCTGTTCGCCTCAAAGCCTTTGCGCATGCGCCTACGCAGGGCCTTGGGGAAAAGGCGCGAAAGCAGCTGAAGGATCTGCGCGGGTCGCCCGAGCGCGTAGTGGGTCTTGGGCGCTTTGCTGTGGGCGATGGTCCAGACGGCCTTGGCCGCTAGGCTCGCCGGCAAGACGGTCTGGCCGGCGGCGAGCAGGCGCGCCTTGCCATCGCCCGGTGCCGCGTCCGCCTCGCTGTCGAGGATCGCGGTGTCGAGAAAGGCCGGCTGCAATTCACTGACGGACACGTTAAAGCGGGCGAGCTCACCACTGAGCGAATCCGTCAATCCCCGGACGGCGAACTTGCTGGCGCAATAGATAGCCATGCCCGGCGCGCCCATCATGCCGGCCGCCGAGCCCATATTCACCAGATAGGCCCGGCCCACGGCGCCGGCGGTCGCCTTCAAAAGGGGCGTACACGCATAGACCCCGTGCACCACGCCCTGGACATTGATGGCAAGGATCCGGGCGGCCGTGTCTTCGGGCATGGTCTCAAGCGCCCCGCCCGCGCCGATGCCGGCATTGTTATAAAACACATCCATCCGCCCGCCCGTGGCCGCGGCAAAGCCCTCCACCGCGCGGGTCCAGGCCTCCCGGTCGGTCACATCGTGGACCGCCGTATAGACATGGGGGGCGCCAAGTTCGGCGCGCAAGGCCTCAAGGCCCTCGGCGTTGATGTCCGTGGCGCCGATATACCAGCCGCGCTCGGCGAACAGGCGCGCGGTTTCACGGCCAAGACCGGACGCGGCGCCCGTGATGAAAATCGTCCGTTGTTCGATCATGTCCAGATCCTTCCGCCGCCGTGCTTCAAGGGGCCACCATGCCTTCCGACAGGGTCCAAAGCCGTTCAGCCGAATCCGGGTCGCAGGCATAGGGGCGCACACCGCTGAAATCCCGGGAGTCCGCCGGCACTTGCTCGGCGATGGTGCAGTCTTCGCAGTAGACACCGCCCATGCCGCCAAGGACCGGGGCCGCGGCACACCAGACCGCCGTGGCCGCGCCCTGTTCCGGCGTCTTGAAGCCTTCACGCGTCTTGCCGGCCTCGTCGATCCAGCCCATGGCGCGCATTTCCTCGGGCGCCATTTCGCGCTGCAGGTCGGTCATGATGCCGCCGGGATGGACGCTGAAGGCGCGGATGCCGTTGCGAGCCTCGCGCTGGTCGAGTTCCACGGCGAACAGCGCGTTGGCGGTTTTTGATTGTCCGTAGGCCATCCATTTATCGTATTCGCGCACTTCGAAATTGATGTCCTCGAACACCACGGGCGAGATCCGGTGACCGAGCGAACTCAGCGACACGACCCGAGCCCCGTCATGGGCATGGGCCGCCTTGCGCAGGGCCGGGAGGATGCCTTCGGTGAGCAGAAAATGGCCCAGATGGTTGGTGGCGAACTGGCTTTCATAGCCGCGCCAGATCCGGCGCAAGGGTGTCGCCATGATCCCGGCATTGTTGATGAGCATGTCAACGGCCAGCCCCTCACCGCAGACCTGCGCCGAAAACCGCCGGATGCTGGCCGGATCACCCAGATCCATTTCAGCCAGCGTGACCGCGTCCGCGACAACACCGAGATTGGCCCTCGCCTTCTGGGGCGAGCGCACCGGCAAAATCACCGCCGCGCCGGCGCTCACCAGCGCCTTGGCCGTTTCGACCCCAAGGCCGGCCGAACCGCCGGTGATGACGGCCGTGCGGCCCGCAAGATCAAGGCCGGCCACCACGTCCCGCGCCGTGCTGTTGAAGCCGAAACCGGACTCGATGGGAGCCTGGGGCGTGCTCATGAACGGCATCCTTCCTGGGCGCGAGGGCGATTTTCCGGATTTTCCCCCGGACAAGGCGTATCGTTTCATGATCGGCGACCCGCCGCCAGTTTCCCGGAGCGATGCCATGTCCAACCCTTCGATCATGTCCCATGTCTCGGTCGGCGCCAGCGATATGGAGCGCGCCCTCGCCTTTTACGATGCGGTTCTGGCCGCGCTTGGCGCGGAGCGGGTGTTTGAGGACGGGGACGCGGTGGCCTATGGGCGCGAATTTCCCGAATTCTGGGTGTCACCGCCCCACAATGGCGCACCGCCGAGCCCGGGCAATGGCATCCATTTCGCCTTTCTGGCGCCGGACAAGGCCAGCGTCGATGCCTTCTACAAAGCCGCGCGCGCCCAGGGTGCGCCCGATGAAGGCGCGCCGGGCCCACGCCCCCACTATGGGGCGGGCTATTACGGCTGTTTCGTGCGTGATCCCGACGGACACAAGATTGAGGCGACCTATTTCGACGAGACCGCCGAATGACCCCTCGCCCCGGCCCGGACATTGACGTGCTGGAACTGCCGGGTCGGCTGGCCCCGGGGCTGCGCCTCATGGGCCTTGATGTGGGCACCAAGACGGTCGGTCTTGCGCTTTCGGATGTGCAACGACAGGTCGCGACCCCCCTTGAGACCGTCCGCCGCAAGAAGTTCTCCGTGGACGGACCGGCAATTGTCGAGATCGCGCGCAGCCACGGGGTGGGCGGCCTCGTGATCGGCCTGCCGGTCAATATGGACGCAAGCGAGGGCCCGCGCGCCCAGTCGACCCGCGCCTTTGCCCGCAATCTGGCCGGGCTGACGGATCTTCCCATGGCCTTTTGGGACGAGCGCCTCTCCACCGCGGCCGTGACCCGCACCCTGCTCGAGGCGGACACGAGCCGGCGCAAACGGGCCGAAGTGGTGGACAAAATGGCGGCTGCCTACATTCTACAAGGCGCCCTTGACAGGCTCGCCCACGCGGCGCGGGCGGCGACCCAATAATTTAAAGCCTACGGAGCATTTCATGGACCGCCGGGATTATTTCCGGGCCGATATCGCGCCCCTGTCACGCTACAATCATCCCGACCAGGTGGCCTATGCCATCAATGTGTCCTTGCGCTTTGGCTACATGTACTACGAGACGCCCAAGGCCGCCTGCTCCACGATCAAGCGTTTCCTGATCAAAAACGAGCTTCCCGATATTCACCTGTTTGACGATCCGCACGCTGACTACGAGACCTTCGAATATCTACACGACCGGACCTATTCGCCACTGCTGAACCCCAAGCAGCTCTATCCCTTCCTGCCCCGCCTGACGGACGGGTCCCTGTTCCGCTTTTGCTTTGTGCGTCACCCCTATGATCGTCTGCTCTCGGCCTATCTCGACAAGATTTTGCACGACCGGTATGAGGCAAAGGCCATCAAGGCCCATTGGGGCCTTCGGCCTGACGATCCGAACCCGGTCAGCTTCGCGCAGTTCATTGAAGCGGTCTGCGCCACGCCCGTCCATGCCATGGATGCCCATTGGCGGGTGCAGTATTACTTCAACTGCATCGACGACATTCCTTACGATTTCATCGGCCGGGTCGACCGGTTTAAGGGGGACATTGAGACGATCTGCCAGCGGACGGGTCTCGATCTGTCGCATCTTCAGCGCTTCGCGCCCCACCGTTCCGATGCCAGCGAACGGCTGGCCGCCTATTACGATGATCGCCTCAAGGGCATGGTCCAATGGGCCTTCCACATGGACTTCGCCCATTTCGATTTCGCGCCGTAGCGCTCGGTTCGCAGGAGGACAATTTGGACGATCCCGATGCGCCCATCGCCCTTGAGGCCTACCAGAAGCTGGCCCAAGGCTACGCCGCCATTGCCGAGACCAAGGCGGAGAACGGCTATATCGAACACCCGGCAATCCGCCAGCGGATCGGGGATGTGACGGGCTTGCGCGTGCTCGATGCCGGCTGTGGCCCGGGCTTCCTGGTACGCGATCTGCTGGCCGGCGGCGCGGCCCGGGTGATCGGTGTCGATGTCAGCCCGGAAATGATCCGGATCACGACCGAGCGGGTCGGCGACCGGGCCGAACTGCATGTGCATGATCTCGCCCGGCCCTTGAGCATGATCGGGGACGGCACACTCGACCTCGTCACCTCATCGCTCACGCTCGATTATGTGCGCGACTGGAGCCGGCCGCTCGGCGAGTTCCGCCGCTGTCTGACGGATCGGGGGCGCCTTGTCATGTCGGTGCAGCACCCCATGGCCTCTTACAAATGGCTTAAACCGCCAAGCGCCTTCGGGGTGCATTATTGCGAAGTGGACTGGGGCGGGTTCACGGCCGAACCGGTGACGGTTCCGGACTATTACCGGTCCTTCGAAGAAATCCTGAACCCGGTCCTGGCGGCTGGCTTTGCCTTGCGCGGCGTTACCGAGACCCGGCCCCTCGACGCCCTGAAAACCGCAGACCCGCGCCGGTACGAGAAACACTCGGTCTTCCCGACCTTTCTGATTCTCGATGTCGTGGTTGCTTAATCGCCCCCCATGCCCCTTTGAAGCACGCGGACGGCGCGAGCGACCGAGCCATCACAAATTAAAGCGATATAACCAATTGTGAGTTCAGTTGTCACTCAAGCGTATCGACGCGTCCCAACTGTCGTATCGCGTGGCTCAACATTAACATCACACCCCTTGAGGACTTAAAGATATCCCCACGCCATTCGGCGATGTTATTTTGTCATCTAACAGATCCGAAAAAGGCGATTGGTTGTGCGTCAGGGGAGAGACACCGGGGGGTGGTTGGCATCGGTCTGCGTCTGTACGTTTCGCAGGGCCCACCTTCAGTACACGCTGGACAGCCTGGGCGCACAGATCGTCCCGGACCGGGTGAATGTTGAAATCATCATTGTCGACAACGACGTGTCCGGATCAGGCCGCGCAACTGCGGACCGGTTCGCGCAAACCTGCCCGTTCCCGGTCCGATATGCCATCGAGCCCGTGCAGAACATCGCGCTGGCGCGCAATCGCGGCCTCGACATGGCGCGGGGCAGCTGGATCGCCATGATCGACGACGATGAAATCGCCGATCCCCGGTGGCTGCATCACCATGTGGAGACAGCCAAATCCCTTGAGGCCGATGTGCTGATGGGCCCCGTCCTCTCCCGCTTTGAGACCCAACCGCCCGCATGGCTCGAGCGCAGCCGCCTGTTCGAGCGGCCCATGGGACCCACGGGATCGCGGGCGCGGATTGCCCGCACGGGCAATGCGTTTCTCCGTGCCGCGCCGGTGCGGGCCATGGGCCTGCGCTTTGATCCGGCCTATGGCCTGACCGGCGGCGAGGACAACGACTTCTTTGAGCGGCTCGGCCGGCCGGTCCTGAACAACCGCGCCGCCATTGTCACGGAAACCCAGCCGCCCGAGCGCATGACCCTCGCCTATCACAAGGCCCGGGCCCGCGTCTTCGGCACGGTCCATGTGCACCGGGCCGTCATGCGTGGCGGCACCTGGCCGATTATAGTCCTGGCCCTGAAGAGTTTCAGCTTCATGGCGTGCGCCTGGGTGCTGGCCGGTCTTCTGTACCCGGTTGATCTCGGGCGCTCGCGCTACTGGCAGGTCGTGACGGTCAAGTGGCAGGCGCGGCTGGTCTATCTGGCGCGCCGGCGGCTCGTCCCATTCTACACCGCAGCAAGCGACACCACGCCCGGCCACAACACGGCCGGCGTGCCCCCCTCCAGGTCTGCGAAAATGCCCTCCGAAGCGATTGCCGGCGCCCCCGGCCTCCCGATCGCCGATCAGCGGAGCACCGTCCCATGACCAATACCGATATCACCGCGCCTGAAGATGTTTCGGCGGACCGCACCGGCCCCTCGGCGCGGCAAGGCCTGCACGCAAGAGCCTTTCGCCTGCTGGCGCCGCTCATTGCCTTGTCCGATTGGGTCGAGGCGCGGGTCCAGCGCTGGATGATGGCGCCCCTGTCGAACACCTATGCGCGCCTCGACGCCCTGTCCTACAAGCTCGAGGGCACATGGATCCGCTGGATCGTCTGCGTCTCCCTGTTCCCGGCTCTGATGATCGCAACCCTCGTCATTGGCTTCTGGCTCGTTGAGGACGGTTATACCCACAGTGTGACCATCGTCACCATGTTCGTTCACATCGCCTTCGGCCTTGTGTTCGCGCCGCTGGAACGGCTCTTCCCCTTTAGCCGCAAATGGCTGGACACGCGCAGCGAAGCCAGCGTCGACCTAATGATCCTGTTCGGGAGCAATGTCTGGAAGCCGCTGATCATGCAGCCCCTGGGCCTTGTGCTGATGGTCCTGGTGCTGCAGCACCTGTCCCCCCAGATCGGCCAGGACATCTGGCCGTCCCACTGGAACCCGGTCGTGCAGGTGTTTCTGCTGCTCACGATCCGGGACTTTTTTAACTATTGGTACCACCGGGCCATGCACGAGCATCCCTTCCTGTGGCGCTGGCACGCGGTGCACCATTCGGCGGAGCGGCTCTACTGGTTCAATGGGCGGCGCGAACACCCGCTGGAGCAGACGGTGGCCCTGGTGCTGTTCGCCGTGCCCCTCGCCTTCGTCCAGGCGCCCGTCGATGTGGCGTTCGTCACCTGGATGCTGGTGATCACGATTTCACGCTTTCAGCATACCAATGTGGACGTGAAACTCGGTCCCCTGAATTACATCTTCAGTGCACCGGGCAATCACCGCTATCACCACTCGAAAAAAATCGAAGAGGGCAACTCCAACTATGGCGGCGATGTCATGCTGTGGGATCACCTGTTCGGGACCTTCCACATGCCGCGTGGGCAAACGCCGAGCGATGACATCGGCATCGGCGACATGCCGAACTTCCCCAAATCCTATGCCGGGCTGATGCTCGCCCCGTTCCTGTGGGACGAGGAGGCCTATCGCAAGACGCAGGCCCCCTCCTCCTCCTCCGAGGCGAAATCGGACTCGTCCGCATGGATCGCGGGGCGATAAATTCGCACTGCGCCCAAGGCCGCGACTGCGGCCCGGCGCCTTTGCGCCGCTCCCGCGCTGCGCCCCTAAAAATCCGATGGCGCGCGTGAGCGAAAAAAAAAGAGCAGCGGGGCGCTGGCTTCTGGGTGATCCAGATTTCTCGCCCGTTGCTCCAAGTCACGCGGGCTGGACTGTCAGCCCATCTGTTCGCCGGACCGCTCCACGGCGCGTTTGAAGGCGGGCCGGGCGAGGTTCCGGTCCACATAGGCCTCAAGCGTCGGATAGCCGCCAAGCTCGCCCACCCGCCGGGCCAGTTGCAGCACATAAGTGACGCCGATATCGGGGGTCTGGAATTGATCGCCGAGCAGGAAGGGCTGATCGCCGATGGTGTCGCGCAGATAACCAAGGTGCAGGGCCACTTCGCCGGCGGCAAAACCGCTGATCACCGGGGGCTTGGGCTCCTGTTCCCTCAGCAGCAAGAGCTTCATCAGGAGCGGCGTGAACGCCGAACCTTCAGAGTAATGCAGCCATTGGGAATACCGCGCGAAGGCGGCCCGGTCGCTCATGGGTGGGCTGAGGCGCCCTTCGGTGTCGTAGTGGCTGACCAGATAGGACGCGATGGCCCCCGATTCGGCGAGTTTGATGTCGCCGTCCTCGATCACGGGTGATTTGCCCAAGGGATGGGCCTCTCTCAGGTCGGCCTGGGCCCGGCCATTCTCATCGCGCAGATAGATCTTCAGATCATAGTCCAGGCCAAGCTCCTCCAGGAGCCAGACCGTAAAGACGGCGCGGCCGACCCGCAAATGATGCACCAGGATCATTTTATCCTCCCTTTCCACAAAAACTGTCCTTCGCCAGACTGCCTTCGAGCCAGACTGCCTTCGAGCCAACCTGGCTTCGAGCCAACCTGGCTTCGAGCCAACCTGGCTTCGAGCCAACCTGGCCTCGGGCCGAACTGCCTTGGAAATTGAAACCCGCGCCGAATCGCAGGTTGCCCCTCTGTGTCAAAGACAACACAGGTGCTCCCAATAAAGACATTCGCCGCACGATTTGCCGGAGTCCATCCGCAGATCAACGTTTCGCCGATTGCTTGTCCGGCGTAAGGTCGCACGCTCGTAATGAACGGAGGTGCATCACCGTGCCTGGAGAGAGCAATACCCAAAAAACGCTCGTCTCAGTTTGTTTGTGTACATTCCGCCGACCGCACGTCATCAAGACCCTGGAAAGCCTCGCCGTCCAGGACCTGCCTGCCCATATCGCCCTTGAAATCATCGTGGTTGACAACGACGCCCGCGCCTCGGGACGGGATGCCGTGGCCGCCTTCGCGGCACACAGCCCCCATCCGGTCCGGTATGACGTGGAACCGGTTCAGAACATCTCGCGGGCCCGTAACCGGTGCCTTGACCTGGCGCGCGGTGCCTGGATCGCCATACTCGACGACGACGAAATCGCCGCGCCCGACTGGATCGCCAACCATCTGGATACGGCGCGTCGCCTTGGCGCGGACATCCTGATCGGCAAGATCAATGCCCGGTTCGATGCCGCCCCGCCCCCTTGGATTGGGCAAAGCCGGCTGTTCGTGCGCGCCCTGGGCGGCATTGGCCAACCGGTCAAATGCGCCAGCACCGGAAATGCGTTCGTCCGTGCCGCGCCGATTCGTGTAAGGGGTCTGCGCTTCGATCCCGACTACGGCCTCGCCGGAGAGGAAGACAATGATTTCTTCGACCGGCTGGGCCTGCCCGTCCTGTGCAATCCAAGTGCCCAGGTGTGGGAAACCCAGACCCCGGACCGGCTGGAGCTTGCCTATCACAAGGCCCGCGCACGGGCCTTCGGCGCGACCCAGGCCCACCGTACCCTTGCGCGCCATGGGGAGCGGGCGGTTTTTAAACTCCTGGCCAAGAATTTCGGTGTCATGATCGCCGCGTGCTGCCTCGCCGCACTGTTGTTCCCGCTCAATCTGGGCCGCTCGCGTTACTATCAGGTGCTGACCGTAAAATGTCGTGCGCGGCTCCTCTATGTGTTCCGGCGGCGCCGGTTCTCCTATTATGACCGGCGCGCCTAGGAATGCCGGCCCCCCCTGCCCGCTTCGCCGCGCGTCCCGGAGGAAACGGCCGGCCTCGCGGCGTCCTGACAGGCCCTCACGCCTGGCCCTTTACACGCGGCGCAGTGCCGGAAGGCTGCGCAAGAGCCGCGGCACGGCGGCAAACAGCGAAGGGTCGAACCCGGTCAACCGGCGCACCGCCAGCCAGGCCAAAACGCTCCAGAGCGCCAGACCTCCCGCCGACCCAAGCGCCGCGCCGACAAGACCAAAGGCCGGTGTCAAAAGGGCAACCATCCCCATACTGACCGGGGCCATGACGATCAGCAGGACCGCATTCGTGCGCTCATGGCCGGTCATGGTCAGGGTTTCACCCGTTCCCATGATCGCGCACACGACCTGACCCGCCATCAGGACGATCAGCGCCGCCTGGGCAGTCACGAATTGCGGTCCGAAAACCCCAAGGACCAGATCGCCTGCAACGACGCACACCAGAAAGGCGGACAGCGCGAGAGCAGACACCGTGAGGGCCACGAAGGCGTGGACCTGGCGCACGGCCATGCGGTCTTGGGCCGCGAAATGCCGGGCGATCAGGGGCGAGGAGGCCAGATTGACGGAGCCGATGAGAAAAATGACCATGTCGGCGGTCCGCGTGAGAACGAAATAACGGCCCACATCCTCAAGGGGCAGCAAAGCGCTGACGATCAGAACATCGAGGGTGCCAAAGGACGCGCGCGCCATCTGCGTGACCCAGATCGTCAGGGACGTGGCCCGCCAGCGCGCCGGCTCGGTGCGCGGCGCCGCCCGGTCCGGCACCATGGCGATCAGTTTGCGCATCATCAGATGGCGTTGGACCAGCCAGCATAGGGTGACGGCCGTACCTGAGCCCAAAAGCACGGGCACAAGGCGCGCCTCGGGCATGACCAGGACACTCGCCGCGAAAGCGGCCAGCAACACGGCGCCGCGCCACACCAGATCCTTTGGCGCGAGGGCAAGGGCCATGGCGCCATGGCTGCGCAGGATCCCGCTTTGCAATTCCAAAAGCGTGAAGCCCGGCAGGATGAGGAGCGCGGCGGAAATCACGACCCAGGGCACGTCCAAGGCACCGGAGAGGGCGCCAAGGCCGGCCAGGAGGGCAATGGCGGCCCCGCCTGCCACGCAGGCCGCCAAAACGGTGCGTTCGGCGTAACCGACGGCGCCCCACACGAGGTCATGGCGCCCTTGCGCGCCGTATTCGCTCAAAAAGCGCACAATCGAGACCCGGCTGCCCAGGCCGAACAGCACACCGCCAAAGGTCATTGCGCTCATGATGGCGCCGAACAGGCCGTAATCGGCCGTCGTCAGCCAATGGGCCAGCGCGAGGATCGTACCGTAATTCAAAAGCGCCGACGTGACCTTGAGGCCCAGCACCTTGCCGGTATCCCCCAACAGCCGTCGGAGCAGCCCGTCTTCACCGGTCATCGGCGGGGTTCCTCCTGCAGAACCGGCACTTTAGCAGGTGTTTGGCATCGTGAACGGGCCCTCGCGCGTCCCATGCGGGAGGTCTCCCCCTCCGCCCTCGGCCATGAGACACTGGCGATATCGACGCGTCGGCTGAATCGGCAGGGCAAAGGAGGCCTCTTCCCGTGGCAAAGGCTGATATTTGGACACAGACGATTGAGGGGTCGGGTGTCTTCCTGTGCCCCTACACGGCCCCAAGCTTTGGACCAGCCAACTCCTTACTTGTACAGTACAAGGACGACCGGGCCGCCATCGTGAGTTGCCCCATCGCCCCCTCCCCGGCCCTGATCGAGGCCGCGCGCGCCAGCGCGCCCGTGGATGCGCTGATCGTTCCCAATATCGGCCATCGGGGCGGTTTGCCGGCCTGGCGTGACGCGCTTCCCGGAGCGGGCATCTATGCGCCCGATGACTGCCTGGAGATGCTCGCCCGCCTCGTGCCGGATGCGGACCTCCTGCCGGTCTCGCGCCTGCCGGTGCGTTCCGGCCTGCGAATTCTCTGCGCGCCGGGGACGCGCACGGGCAGTCTGATGCTTGAAAGCCGGTTGGGGCCGCGCCCGGTGGTCTATCTCGACGAGATTCTCACCACCATGACGGGCCGGCCCTCGTCCATGCTCAACGCCGCCCTGTTCGCCCTGTTCGGCGTCAAACGCGGCCTTTCGGTGAACAGGGTCTTTACCGGGCTTTTGACCCGGGACCGCGCCGCGCTGGCCCAGACGGCCCTGGGGTTGCTTGAGGGCGATCCTGTCTGCATTCCGGCCCATGGTGAACCGCTCACGGATGAAGCCGACCTGAAACGGGCCCGCGCGCTGCTGCGCCCCCTGGCGGGCCGTTGAGCCGCGCTCCGGCGGCCTATGCCCCCCCGCAAACCCATGCTATAGAGCCCAAATTTCCATAATGCGCCAGGATGACATAGCGGCAAGCAGCCCCCTCATTCTGGCGAAGATCACGCGAGCGGAGGTCCTATGAGTGAGAGCGGCGGCCTGATGGCAGGCAAGCGCGGCCTAGTAATGGGCGTTGCCAACGACCGGTCTATCGCCTGGGGCATCGCCAAGGCCTGTGCGGACCATGGCGCGGAACTGGCCTTTACCTATCAGGGCGAGGCGCTCAAGAAACGCTGCGAGCCCCTGGCCCAGTCCGTCGGCGCCAATCTGATCGTCCCCTGCGACGTGACCGACGAGGCGAGCCTGGACGCCGCCTTCAAGGCCATTGAAAGCGCCTGGGGCAAGCTCGACTTCGTGGTCCACGCCATCGCTTTTTCCGACAAGGAACAACTCAAGGGCCGCTACATCGACACGACCTATGACAATTTCCAGATGACCATGGGCATCTCCTGTTATTCCTTCACGGCCGTGGCGCAGCGGGCCGAGCCCCTGATGGCCGAAGGCGGGAGCCTCCTGACACTGACCTATTTCGGCGCCGAGCGGGTCATGCCCCACTACAACGTGATGGGCGTCGCGAAGGCGGCCCTGGAGGCTTCGGTGCGCTATCTGGCCGAAGACCTGGGCAAGAAAAACATCCGTGTAAACGCCATTTCCGCCGGGCCCATCAAGACCCTGGCGGCCGCAGGCATCGGCGATTTCCGCTATATCTTGAAGTGGAACGAGTACAACGCACCCCTGCGCCGCAATGTGGGCATCGACGAGGTTGGCAACTCGGCGCTTTACCTCATGAGCGATCTGGGCTCGGCCGTGACCGGCGAAGTGCACCATGTGGACTGCGGCTACAATGTCGTGGGCATGAAGGCGGTGGACGCGCCCGATATCTCCGTGTCCTGATGTCGTTCAATTCCTTCGGCCTCATTTTCCGCGTCACCACCTGGGGCGAATCCCACGGGCCGGCCCTGGGCTGCGTCGTCGATGGCGTGCCGCCTGGTGTGCCGCTGACGCAAGACATGATCCAGGCCGATCTCGACCGGCGCCGCCCGGGCCAGTCGCGCCACGTGACCCAGCGGCGCGAGACCGATGCCGTGCGCATCCTGTCGGGTGTCTTTGAAGATGAGCGCACGAACGGCCCCGTGACGACGGGCACGCCGATCAGCCTGCAGATCGAAAACACGGATCAACGATCCAAGGACTACGCGGACATTCGCGACACCTACCGTCCGGGCCATGCGGACATGACCTATGACGCCAAATATGGCGTTCGGGATTATCGCGGCGGCGGGCGCTCCTCGGCCCGGGAAACCGCGGCCCGCGTGGCGGCCGGCGCCGTGGCCCGGCAAGTCCTGAAACAGCTCTATGGCACGCTCACCATCCGCGCCGCCCTGGTGCAGCTTGGGCCCCATGGCATCATGCGCGAGCGCTGGGACTGGGACGAAGTGGGCCGCAACGCCTTTTTCTGCCCCGATCCGGGCAGCGTTGCGCCCTGGGAGGCCTATCTTGATGGGGTGCGCAAACGCGGCTCGTCCTGCGGCGCCGTCGTAGAGGTCATCGCCGAGGGGGTCCCGGCCGGTCTCGGCGCGCCCGTCTACGGCAAACTCGACGGGGATCTTGCCGCGGCGCTGATGTCCATCAATGCGGTCAAGGGCGTCGAAATCGGCGACGGCTTCGCGGCCGCCGCACTCGAAGGCCCTGAAAACGCCGACGAAATAGTGCCCTCGAACCAGGGCGGCCTGGCCTTCACCGCAAACCACGCCGGCGGTGTCCTGGGCGGCATTTCCACCGGCCAGCCCCTGGTGGCCCGCATGGCCATCAAGCCGACCTCTTCGATCCTGACGCCCCGGCGCAGCGTCACCCGCGCCGGCGATGCGGCCGATGTGGTCACTAAGGGGCGCCACGACCCATGCGTGGGCATTCGGGCCGTGCCGGTCGCCGAGGCCATGATGGCCTGCGTGCTCGCGGACCAGGCCCTGCGCCACCGCGCCCAGACGGGCCGGATCGATGCCGCCCCCGGCATGCCGACCCATTCCGCTTGCAGGCCGGACGTGCCAGACTGACGGGATAAGAGCCGAGCGCGGAGACAGTGGCGTGCGTGTGAGTGGGGAAGAAGCAGCGGACTGGCCGCAGGACATTTTTTTCGTGAAGGACCAGGCGCGCCCGACCATTTGGGCCTCCGGTATCCTCGCCTTCTGTCTGATCGCCTCGGGCTTTGTGCTTGCCGATCCTGTGTTGATGCTCACAAGCCTAATGCCCATGGCGGTCTCCGCCTACCACCTGCCCATGGCGCGCAATGACCGCCCGCAAGTGATTTTGTCCCAGGCCGGAATTTTCATAGACGGGTTGGGTTTAATCCCCTGGGTCGACATTCAGTCGGCCGAGCTTTGGGACCCCTTGAGTGTCGAAGGCGCGACCGGCTCCGGCAGCGCCATTGTCGGAACCGAACTGATCATCGAGACCCGGCACCACATCGAATTCACCATCGACCCCCAGCAGGATTTGACCCTGGCGCGCACATTCCAGGTCATGGTGTGGCGGCTGGAGGAACTCAATATCGTTCGGGTGCGCATGGACCCGCTCGATATTGACCCGGTCGACTTTGCCGGCGAGGTGCGTCGCCGGCTCAGGCGGTCGCGGAACTGGGTTTCTTGAAGACCATCATCTTGGTCAGGAAACTCTGATCGCCCCACTGATAAACAAGGCCCGCCTCCTCGAAGAGGGCGACAAGATCCTCGCTCAGATAGCTCATGTAATAGGGCTCATGGAAGCCGACGGGAAACGCCTCCAGGATGCCTTCCCACTCTGCTTCATCTCCATACTGAAGAGAATCGGCAAACAGGAACGTACCGCCCGGCTTCACCACGCGGGCGATCTCCTTGGCCACGGTCCGGCGCACCTTCGGTGGCAACTCGTGGAAGAGGTAAATGCACGTCACGATGTCATGGGCGCCCTCGTCAAAGGGCATGGTTTCCGCATTCGATTCCACGAAATCGGTCCGGCCCCAGGGCGCCAGATTACGCCGCGCCTCGCCAAGATAAGCCGCGGACAGATCAAGTGCAGTTACCATCAAACGGGGGTAGTTGTCCTTCACGAAGGTCAAAAAGCGGCCCGTGCCGGTCGCCACATCAAGGAGGCTCGCCGCCCGCTGATCCCGGCCCGCCAGGGCTTCCTTGAGGGGCACGAGCACCTGGCGACGCATGGCATCGGCAAGACCGGTGAAGAGGACCTCAACCTGGGTGTCATAAATCCGCGCACTGTCTTCGGAGAGCCAGCCGCCCGACTGGTAGTGGAAATTCTGCAAGTAATAGCGCGGGTACCGATCCTTGGTGTCCTCGGTGAACACCTCCGAGTTGGAGCGCGCCATGCGGCGATTGTCCACGACGGGCACATCTTTCAGGAAATCGGCACTGTTGCGCAGCAGGCGCCGGGGGTCCGGAAGCATATCGTGCGGTTTGGCGTAGTGGCCTTCCTCGATATTGCGCCAGTCGCGCTCCACGGCCTCACGCAGCACACGCATCATCGCGGTGCGGTCCGGAACCTTGCCCTTGGGCTTGAAGGCCGGCTCACCGGGGGGCGTGAAGGGTCCGGCGAGGCGCTGGGCCACCAGGTAATGGCCGCCATACCACGCCATCCGCGCGGTTTGGGCCATCCCATACTGCATTCGGTCCATCAGGCCAGCCATGACACCTCCTCACCGTTCGAAAGCGTGAACACGTCCGTGTCGGCGCGCTGCTCTAAACATGAAGTCTTACGCAATGACCGTTAGGGTCGGTTTACGAACGCCACACACTCAACATGGGCCGACCAGACGAATTGGTCCACCGGGTGAACTGACGCGACCTCGTACCCCCCGTCGACGAGAAGGCGCAGATCCCGGGCCAGCGTGGCCGGGTTACAGGATACGGCCGCCACATGTCTCACCGGTGACGCGGTCAGGGCGCTGGCCTGGGCCTGCGCTCCGGCGCGCGGCGGATCGAAGACCACGGCCCCATAGGCGGCCAGTTCCTTTGGGGTCAGGGGCCGTTGATGAAGATCGCGGCGCTCGGTGGTCACCGGTTTGAGACCGCTTGCGCGGCGCACGGCCCCGGTGAGGGCCTCCAGGGCCGCGCCATCGCTTTCCACGGCATGGACCGCGCGGTCTGCCGCAAGGGCCAGGGCGAATGTGCCGCAGCCGGCAAACAGATCAGCGACAGCGACGCGCTCCGGCACGGCCTCGCGCACAAGCGCCGTCAAGTGGGCCTGCCCGTCTGCACTGGCCTGAAAAAAGGCACCGGGCGGTGCGCTCACCGGCACATCGCCGAGGCGAACCTCCGGTCGGCGCCATTCGGCCAGACGCTCGCCATCGACACTCAGGCGGGCCGCGCTGAGGGTCTCAGCGGCTGCAAGCAGCGCCTGAGTGTCCTCAAGATCGGGCACCGGACGATTGGGCGCCGGGCCCTGCAGGCGCAGATCGATATCGGGGCCGCCTTCCGTGACGAGCACATGAATCTGGCCCCGCCGCGTGAGCCGGGCTGCGACCCCAGCCAGCACGGCGAGCCCGTCCCAGGCCGCGGCCAGCTCCGGGGCAAGGATATGGCAGCGCTCCACAGGCACGAGGGCGTGGCTGCGCCGGGCCTGGAACCCGATGGACGCCCTCTGCCCGCTCCGTGCCTCAAAAGTCAGGGTGACCCGCCGCCGGCTTGCGGGGGCGACCGTCAGGGTCGGGGCGATGGGCACGCGTTCTAGGCCGCGATGGGCGAGTGCCTGCTGCACGAGGCCGCGCTTCCACTCGGCCTGGGCGCCCTGGGCCATGTGCTGCAACGTGCAGCCGCCGCAGGCCGCGGCATGGGCGCAGGGCGGTGTCACCCGTTCGGGCGCGCCGTCGAGAATGTCGGCGGCGTCCAGCCGGTCGCCGGTGCGCACCCCTCGGACACGCTCGCCGGGCAAGGCGCCCGTCACGAAACAGGGGCCCTCTGGCGTTTCGATGATGCCGTCCCCGTGCGCGCCCAGCCGCGCCACGGTCCCCTCGAACGCGGCGCCGACCTCGACGGTGCGCCCGCGCGGCGCGCCCTGGCCCCGGGCCGGCCGGCGCTTTGGCGCGGGTTTCCTTCGTGGTGACATGGTCCGTGTTCTCCTGGCTGGCACGCTTCTAGGGCAGCGGCACATGTCGATGATCCAGTTTCATGCCGTCATGGCGAGCAAAGCGAAGCCATCCAGGGCAACGAAATCCGGAGCCAGTGGCCCTGGATCGCCGCGCCGCCCAAGAGCGGCTCGCCATGACAAGCTGCACCATCTGAAGGCCTCAATGCACCAGGGACTTATCCCTATACTGCGGCATTCGCCATCCGTGCCCAAAAGAAGGTGACCGGCTGAGCCGTCAGCCGGCAGACCAGTCACGATCGCGCTTTTTGGCCGTTGCGAACGGGTTGGCCAGGGCGAACGGGTTGGCCAGGGCGAACGGGGCCCGGCAGGCGCGGCATGGCAAAGAGCCCGGCACTCCAGGCCGCCAGGAGGGCGGCGAGTGCCGCAAGCGCATTTGCGGTGACGGCAGCCGTCAGAATGCCCATGAAGCCCAGCGGGCCCACCAAGAGCCAGGCAAGCCCCGTATAAACGATGACGGCTCGCAGCGTACTGACGGCAAGGCCTTTCCAGGCCTGCCCGCGGGCATTCAGCGCCGCATTGCCGATGAACGTCATGGCGTAGCCGGCAATGCTGAACCCCACAATGGCGAGATACGATGCCGCATAGCCCTGAGCCTCCCCGCCGCCGACCGCGAGGCCCGCAAGTGGGCCAGCGAAAACGGCAAAGACCGCGCCCAGTCCGGCGCACCAGACCAGAACGCCAGACCACGCCGCGCGCAGTGCCTCCCGCGCCCGGTCACGGTGGTCCGCCCCCCAGTTCTGGCCCACCATGGGACCGATCGCCGAGCTGAGCGCAAGAAGCGGTACGATGGCCATCGCCTGGATACGCGTTGCCGCGCCAAACCCCGCCACGGCGGCATCGCCCACCGTGGCGACGGCCGCCGTGACGAGCGTCATGCCGAGTGGATTCAAGGCATTGGCGGCCGCGGCCGGAACCGCAATGCCCAACATCTCGCGAATGGAACGGGCCGCCCCGTGAAGGCTCACGCTGGCCCAGGTGAGATGTTTACTGATCATCCCGATCCAGAGTACACTAGCCACCAGACCAAGGGTACGGGCCATGAAGGTGGCGAGTCCCGCCCCGGCCGTGCCCAGCTCCGGCAGTCCAAACCATCCGAAAATGAAGACGGGACCGGCGGCAATGTTGATCAGCGCGATCAGCACCAGGAGCAGCGCCGAACTCATCGTATCGCCGTGGGAGCGCAATGTGGCCGTCACCACCATGGAGGCAATCAGCGGCGGAACGGACAGAGCCCACCAGACGATGTAGCCGGCCACCGCTTCGGCCACAGCCCCCTGCGCGCCGAGGCCGGCGAACAAAGCCTCGCCGAAGACCAGCAACAGGCCCGCGACCAGGGCGCCCAGCGCGAAGCCAAAGCCGATCCCGTGTACGGCCATGCGGCCGGCCCGCTCATGCTCGCCCGCGCCGACGGCCCTGGAAATCACTGAGGAGGCCCCCGCGGACATCCCGAGACCAAAACTTGAGATCGTTGCCGTGACCGGAAAGAAAAATCCCGCCGCCGCCAGCGCAGCATCGCCAGCCCGGGCGAGATATAGCGCATCGGCCAGGCCGATGGACATGACCGACAGCACACCGACGGTCATGGGTGCGGCGGTGACAAACAGGCTCCGGGCAACGGGCCCTGAGGTCAAATCGCGATTCGCCACGGGCTCACGCGCCCTCAAGTTCCGAATGGGACTTGAGCACTTGGTCACCGTCGTCCTGCTCAATCAGGTAGGCCGGCTCGTCTTCGCTGGCGTTCCGGACGATTTCGGTGCCCTTGATGGTCTTTTCCACCCGGTCGCGGAAAACCTCGCGGACGGTTCCCTCGCCCTTGCCCTCGCCCCAGGCCCACGCCACCCGCGTGCCGGTATCGAATGCTTTCCCCATGGCACTGTCTCCTTTGTCCGTAAACGTCTTTGATTATCGCGCCCGTCCGGCCGGCAGGGCCGCATACGGTGCGGCGCCCTTGCTGCAGATGGCGCTGTTGAGACGCCGGGCGGCAAGGGCATAGGCCGCGGTGCGCAAATCGGTTTCAAGCTCCTGCGCCGTGTCGGCAACCTGCCGCGACTTTTGCGTCATGCGCGTCTTCAGGCGATCCGATACCTCTTCGGCCTCAAAGGGGAGTTGGGTGCGGCCCTGGACCCACTCAAGCCAACTCACGAAAACACCGCCCGCATTGGCCAGGATATCCGGGATGACCTCGATCGAACGCTTTTTGAGGTCTTCATCCGCATCCGTTGAAACGGGGCCATTGGCGATTTCCAGAAGCGCCTTGCAGCGCAAATCGGCGACGGTGTCGGACACGATCTGTCCACCGAGGGCCGCCGGCACGAGAAGGTCGCACTCGACCTTCAAAATATCTTTGGCGTCGCACCGTTCCGCGCCGTCCATGTCGCCCACGCTGCCGCCTTCGTCCTTGGCCCGTCCGGCCTTTGTGACATCAAGCCCCTCACCGCTGAAAACCATGGCGGAACTGTCCGCGAGGGCCACGATGCGCCAGCCGGCCTGCGCGGCAATGGTTGCAAAGCGGCGGCCGCCGGCGCCAAAGCCCTGCACCGCGATGCGCCCTTGCCCATCGTCAAGACCAATGGCTGATTTCAGCGTCTCAAGCGCATGGAACGCGCCGTCCCCGGTCGCCGCGGGGCGCCCTTCGAGCCCGCCGAGAACCACGGGCTTACCGGTGACCACATGGGCGGCGTGGCCGCCCGTTACGGCGCCATAGGTATCCGCGATCCAGGCCATTTCCACTGGTCCCGTGCCCATGTCCGGTGCCGGAATATCCCGGTCAGGGCCAAAAATATGGGCAAACTGGCTGGCAAAGGCCCGGCACAGCCGCTCCCGCTCAAAGGGCGAGAGCTCCCGTGCATCGATCTGTACACCGCCCTTTCCCCCACCAAAGGGCAAATCCAGAAGCGCGCATTTGATCGTCATCCAGAACGCCAGCGCCTGCACCTCATCGGCGTTGACGGACGGGTGAAACCGCACCCCGCCCTTTGTGGGCCCCAGCGCGTCGTTGTAGCGGCAGCGCCAGGCCCGGACCATTTCAAGGCTCCCGTCATCGCGCCGCAGGGGCAGCGCGGCCGCGACCGTTTCATGGGCAAGGCTCAAGGTTTCAAAAAGGTCCGAGGACACGCCCGTAAGCGTGGCCGCATCGAACAATCGTTTTCGTGCATTGGATAACACAGAAGACATGGGAAGCGCTCCACCATTGGTTTTTGCGCCGTCGCATCGGGCCGTGGAGGGTGTCTTTGAGGCCCGCGCAGGCGTTCCGTTGCAAGCAGGTACGGTGTGCAGGCGCCCGCGGATCACAAGGGGACGCACCGTTCAAGGCCTTGCCGGCGGGTGCGCGTTGTGGGCCGACAGAGGGTTTTTGGCAGGCCATCCGTGGAAGGATGCTATTTTGCCTTTCGGGCCGCGGCGAGGTACTCAATATTGCCGTTTGGACCTGTAATTGAACTTTCCGTACACCCCAGGACGGACCAGTCCGGTTGGGACGCCAGCCAGTCCATCATGCCGGCTCTGGCCGCCTCCCGCTGGGCCGCATCGCGCACGACGCCGCCTTTTCCGATCCCGTCCCGACCGACCTCGAATTGGGGCTTGATGAGGGCGACCACCCAGGCGCCGGGCGAGGCGAGGTCCAGGGCGGGCGGCAAGGCAAGGGTCAGAGAGATAAAGCTGACATCGCAGACAATGCTCTTGGGGCGGACAGACTGGAGATGATCGGACGTCAGGTCGCGCACATTCAGGCGCTCCAGGCAGACGACCCGCGCGTCCGCGGCGAGATCGGGATGAAGCTGCCCATGGCCCACATCGACGGCAAAGACCTGCCTTGCCCCGCCCCGCAACAGGACATCCGTGAAGCCGCCCGTGGAGGCCCCCAAATCGAGCGCTATGAGCCCTTTTGGGCAAAGATCGAAAGTCTGGAGGGCATGGGCGAGTTTCAGCCCGCCGCGTGAAACGTAAGGAACGGCCGCGTCACGCCAGTCCAGAACGGCGCCCTCCGGCACCGGATCGCTTGGCCGGCGCAGGGGCTTGCCGTCCAGAAAGACCGTGCCCGCCTTGATTTCGGCCTGGGCCCGGGCCCGGCTCGGCACGAGGCCCTGGGCCACCATGGCCTGGTCGGCCCGGCGCGGCGCGGCGAGCCCGTTTGCCCCGGCTCCACCATCGGCGGAACCGGGACCCTCGGTTCGCTCAGGCCCTTTGCGACACGTAGGCCTGGCCGTCATTGCCCACTGCCTTCAGGACCGTCTCCACGATGTGGGGGGCATTCAGACGCGCCACATCATACATCGCCGCCGGTTTGTCCTGATCGATGAAGATGTCCGGCAGAACCATGGGCCGAACCTTCAGCCCACGATCAAGCAGACCATCGAGCGCCAGGAATTGCAGCACGTGGCTGCCAAAGCCGCCGATGGAGCCTTCCTCGATGGTGATCAGCACCTCGTGCTCACGCGCCAGGCGCCGGAACAGATCTTCGTCGAGGGGTTTGCAGAAGCGCGCATCGGCAATGGTCGGCGTCATGCCATGGTGGGAGGACAGGTCCTCGGCCGCCTTCATCACCTCCTGCAACCGGGTGCCGAAATTGACAATGGCGACCGTGTTGCCTTCCTGGATCATCCGGCCCTTGCCGATCTCGAGCGGGGTGCCGAGTTCGGGCAGTTCAAGCCCGATCCCCTCGCCGCGCGGATAGCGGAACGCACACGGACGATCGTCAATCTCCAGCGCCGTCGCGATCATGTGCATGAACTCGACTTCATCCGCCGACGCCATCACCACGAAATTCGGCAGGCAGGCGAGATAGGCAATGTCGAAGGAGCCCGCATGGGTCGGTCCGTCCGCGCCCACAAGGCCCGCGCGGTCGATGGGAAAACGCACGGGCAGCTTTTGAATGGCCACATCGTGGACGACCTGGTCATATCCACGCTGCAGGAAGGTGGAATAGATGGCGCAAAAAGGCTTGAAGCCTTCGCAGGCGAGGCCCGCGGCGAAGGTCACCGCATGTTGCTCCGCGATGCCCACATCAAAGCACCGGTCAGGATGGACGGTCTTGAATTTGTCAAGCCCGCTGCCGGCCGTCATGGCCGGGGTCACCGCCACGACCTTGTCGTCCCGGTCGGCATGCTTGATCAGGGTTTCGGTAAAGACTTTGGGATAGCCCGGAGCATTGGGCTTTGGCTTGTGCTGGGTGCCCGTCGCCACGTCGAACTTGGCGACCCCGTGATACTTGTCGGCGGAGTTTTCCGCCGGTTTGTAGCCCTTTCCCTTCTGGGTCACCGCGTGGAGCAGAACCGGACCGCCGTGGCTGTCCCGGATATTTTTCAGAACCGGGATCAAGTGATCGAGATTATGCCCGTCTATAGGGCCGATATAGTAAAAGCCCAGTTCCTCAAACAGCGTGCCGCCCGTCACGAGCCCGCGAGCGTATTCCTCGGCGCGCCGGGCCGTGTTCTCCAACCGCTTGGGCAGACGCTCGGCGATGTGCTTGCCGATGGAGCGCACATTTTGGAACGTGCCGCTCGACAACAGCCGCGCCAGATAGGCGCTCATGGCGCCTACGGGGGGCGAAATCGACATGTCGTTATCGTTCAGGATGACAAGCATTTTCGACTTCAGGTGGCCCGCATTGTTCATGGCCTCATAGGCCATGCCCGCGCTCATGGAGCCGTCGCCGATGACGGCGACAACATTGTTGTCCCCGCCAGCAAGGTCGCGCGCGGCCGCCATGCCGAGGCCGGCGGAGATCGATGTGGAGGAGTGAGCCGCGCCGAAGGGGTCATATTCGCTCTCGGCCCGCTTGGTGAAGCCGGACAGCCCCCCACCCTGGCGGATGGTGCGGATCCGGTCCCGCCGCCCGGTCAGGATCTTGTGCGGATAGCATTGGTGGCCGACATCCCAGATGAGGCGATCATCGGGTGTATTGAAGACGTGGTGAATGGCAACGGTCAGTTCCACCACGCCGAGCCCGGCGCCCAGATGCCCCCCGGTCGTGGATACGGCATCAATGGTCTCGGCACGGAGTTCATCGGCGAGTTGTCGAAGTTCTTTCGCCGAAAAATGACGCAGGTCAGCAGGGACCTGAACGGTATCGAGAAGCGGCGTCTGCCCTAAATGGGCGGTATTGATGGCGTCGACCAAGGGATCAACCCTCCTGTCCTGAGTATTTATCTTCCGCAACCACGACCTGTCATCCGGTGTCGGATCATCGCGGCATCACCCGCGTCGCGGGTTGCGCCCCGGTTCTAGGCAGCCAGTTCCCTGACACGCGCATGAGAACATGGCCATTGTGAGCCACTTGGCGCTGGGGATGAGCGCACAGCCCCGGCCAATGAACTTTGGCCAATGAACTTTGGCCACTGCGCTTTGACCAGTGCGCTTTTACCAGTGAGCCCTGGCCAAGCAGACTTGGCGGTCAACCGGCCTACAGCGGCAAAAACACGCAAAAGTATCCACACCTATTATATGCAGGATTACTTTTGCCGACTTGCCGAAGAGCGCTCGATCACTGGTCAACACGTCCAACTGTGCCCAACAACGGCGGCCGATGGCACTTTAGACCGTACGCCCCCTGTCGCGGCCCCAGCAAGCCCCATCTTGCCGCCGCGCGGGCGAGCGATGTCACAAAAAGACGATGGGCCTATGGCGGAAGATCTGCTCGTGCCCGCAGAGCGCGAAGAGACACCGGGCCCAATGCACGGAGCGGATTTGTGCAAGAGCGGAATGGGTGCATATGAATACAGTCCGCACACGCACCAAACAGGCACGGCCCCGACCAACCCCGTCTAATCAAGGGCCTTGCGTCCGGTGAAAGCCTCGTCAGTCCAAGTCGGCCGGGACGGCCTCGACTGCGCCATCGGGCCCTGAGACGATTTTCTCGATCCGGGTCTGGGCGGTTTTCAGCTTGGCGTCGCAATGATCCTTCAGGCGCGCACCGCGTTCATAGAGGGCAATGGACCGCTCCAGATCCACACTGCCACCTTCGAGTTTCTCGACAATGCCCTCAAGCTCACTCAAGGCCTGTTCAAAGCTCAAGGCCTCCAGGCTCTCATTCGCGGACGGATCGTTCGTATCGGGTGTTTTATCGGCCATGGATCACTCCTTTCGACGGGTCACCGCCGGGACGGCACATCCCTCAAGGCGTCTTCGCGCACCAGACGGCGCCAGGACCAGAAATTGTCGCCCCCATCGCGATTGCAAACCCATCCCCGCTGAACGAGAACACCGCGGATCATGCGATTGAACCAGCCATGGCCGCACAGGACAACGAGCCCATCCCGGGCCGCCTCCTCCAGCCGGTCGGCCGCAGCGACAGCACGCAAGGTCGCAAGCCTCCGGGATTCGCTGCGACCCGCATAGCCCATGAGCCAGAGCACCCGTGAAATCCCCTTCCAGACCGGCGACGAAAACCGGATGAAACCAGGCCAGCGCGGCGCCGGCAGGGGCGCTTCTACGAAAAGGGGATCCACATCGTAGATTACGGGGCCGAAAATGGCGCGTGCCGTCTCCCGTGCCCTTGGGAGGGGGCTTGAAAGCCGGTGGACGGCCGGGGCGGCAACCTCCACCAGGTCCCGGGGCGGGTGCTCGCCATAGGCAAGGCCCGTGCGCTCATAGGTGGCCCACCAGTCATCCCAGCCCCGGGCGCTCAGCCATGCCTTTCGGGCAAGGTCCGGGCGGCCGTGGCGCACCATGATGATGGGCCCTGGGGCGCGGGGCACCGCGATGGGCTTTTCCGTCCGGTTCGCGCCCGCGTGCATCCCACCCGCTTCTCTCACCATGCCGTCCGCCCTTCTGCCCCGCACCGACCTCTCGCCCCATCCCAGTTGCTGGTCCTGGCCCAGTTGCTGGTCCCGGCCCAGTTGCTGGTCCCGGCAGGGCCCCGCAAATCAAAACGCGGCGGGCGGCGGCGCAGCCGCGGCCCGACGAACCGTGTCATGGACGGGAAATACCTACCGGAGCCGTGATGTCAGGCCCCCATCAGCGCCCGGACATGGGCCGCGGCACTGCGCCCGAGCGCGCGAAGGTCATATCCGCCTTCCAGGGTGGACACAATCCGCCCCTGGCAATGGCGCGTCGCGATGGTCATCAATTCCCGGGTCGCCCAGGCAAAATCGTCTTCCGTGAGCGACAAATGGGCCAGGGGATCGCGCATATGGCCGTCGAACCCGGCCGAGATGATGAGGAATTGCGGTGCGAAGGCGTCAAGCGCGGGCAAAAGCTGGTCCCCAAAGGCCTTTCGGAAGGCAGCGGTGCCATCGCCGTGCATCAAGACGGCATTGTAGACATTGCCCGCGGTTGCGGTCTCCGCCGCCAGTCCCGTGCCCGGGAAAATCTGCCCCTGGTGGGTGGAGCCGTAGAACAGGTCCGGGTCGTCGAAGAAAATGTCCTGGGTGCCGTTGCCGTGGTGCACGTCAAAATCCACAACCGCCACCCGGCGCAGCCCATGGGCCGCGCGGGCGTGGTGGGCCGCAATGGCCGCATTGTTGAAAAAGCAAAAGCCCATGGCCGAAGAGCGGGTGGCGTGATGCCCCGGAGGGCGCACGGCGCAAAACGCATTGCGCCCCGGCGCGGCCATGACCTCGTCGACCGCCTGCGCGGCCGCGCCCGCCGCGCGCAGCATGGCCTCGCCCGAGCCGCTCGACAGGGCCGTATCCATGTCGATGAAAACGGACGGTTTGCCCGGTTCCGGCACCATGGCAAGGATGCTGTCCACATAGACCTCGCTATGGGCCCGCAAGAGCTCTTCCCTGGTCGCCTGGCGCGCCTGCTCCCGGTCCAGATAGAAAAAATCCTCCGCCTCGAAGGCGGCCATGATGGCGCGCAGCCGATCCGGGCATTCCGGATGACCATCCATGGGATCGTGCTCAAGGCAGGCCGGGTGTGTGATCAGGATCGTATGCATGGGCACCATGCTGCGGCGCCTGACCACAGCGTGCAAGGGTCTTTCGTCGGGTCGCGGCCCCCTCGGCGCGCCTCGCCACACGCCATGGGCCGCTAAAACGCCAAATACACGTCAGAAGCAAGGCACGGGTCAAAAGCAGGGCACGGGTCAAAAAAACGGCACGGCCAGCGCGGCGGCGAAGATGCCGAGCACGGCGATCCGGATCGTCCAGCGCCCGAGGGCCGGGATGGAGCGCCACCAGGAGCGCATGGCCGGACCGCAGTAGTAGAGTGGCACCGCCATCATCACATAGCGCGTCGTCCGCGCCAGGATGGCTGCCACCAGGAACGGCGCAAAGGCCACCCCCGCGACACCGGCCGCCATGGTGGTGATCTGGAAGGGCACCGGCGTCATGGCGGCGATGAAAATGATCCACAGGCTGTAGTCCTGGAAGATGCGCCGCTTGGCCTCAAAGGCCGTTTCCATGCCCAGATTGGCCACGATCACCTGGCCGACGCTCTCAAAAAGCTGCGCGCCAATGAAAAAGAACAACACACCGCCAAGAATGCTGCCCAGGACCGCGATGGCGGTCACGGGCACCACGTGCCGCCGGTCCTCGAGCATCAGGGCGGCGATCATGAACTCGATGGGCCAGGGAAAGATCGTGCTTTCAAGCAGCGCCCCGCCGAACAGGATCCAATAGGCATTGCGGGAGCGGGCAAGCCGTGTCAGCCGGTCGGGCTCCGGCGGGGTCAGCGGCACATCGGCGGGCAGGTCCGCGTCAAGCGATGCCCGCGCCATGGCCGCCGGTTCACGCTCCTCCGGCGTGTCCGGCGCGCACGCAACGCGGATCTCAGAGGCGGCCATGGCCATGGGCGCCGCCCTCCCGCATCCGGACACCAAGGCCCCCGCGCCGTCGCAAAGCGTGCTGGGGCA
>CAYYTT010000007.1:46227-56523 GCA_964474635.1 uncultured Alphaproteobacteria bacterium
CGCCTTCGAGCCTGAACCCCTCGGCTGTTTCATATGATCTCTCCCTCGCCGGGAGTATCGGGTGATTTGGCCGGACCGGACCAGCACCCGGGGTCAGCCCCCACGGTCAAAGCGTGCCGTCAGAAGGCGCACTCTTCGAAAATGGGCTCGATCGAGCCCCCCCAGGGACCATGATAGCGGGCCAGAAGCGCCTCCGCCGGAGTGCACCCGCTCTCGGCAATCTCGTCCAGCGTATCAAGAAAGCCTGTTTCGTCCGCTGAGATATCGGCCCGGCCCCGTTCCCTCAGGCCGGCGCGGGCCAGCCCGAGCAGCTCCTGCGCCAGGGATTGCACACTGCGGCCCCGGATCTGCGCCTTCAGGCCCTTGACCATCACATCCCGGCGCAGCTGCTCGCGCTCGTCCTCGCGCCACTCCTTAACAAGGTCCCAGGACGCGTCGAGCGGCCCCTGGGCGTATAAAAGCCCCACCCAGAAGGCCGGCAGGGCACAGATGCGGCTCCAGGGCCCGCCATCCGCGCCGCGCATTTCGATGAATTTCTTGAGGCGGGCTTCGGGAAAGATGGTCGTCAGATGATCCGCCCAATCGTTCATGGTCGGCCGTTCACCGGGCAATTCAGGCAGCTTGCCGTCCAGGAAATCGCGGAAGGACCGGCCCGCCACATCGATGTAGCGTCCATCGCGGTAGATAAAATACATGGGCACGTCGAGGGCATAATCCGCGTACCGCTCAAATCCGAAACCATCCTCGAATACGAATGGCAATCCGCCCGTGCGGTCCCGGTCCGTGTCCGTCCAGACATGGGCACGGTAGGACAGGTATCCCGTGGGCTTGCCGTCAAGGAAGGGGGAGTTCGCAAAAAGGGCCGTGGCCACCGGTTGCAGGGCAATCCCGACGCGCAGCTTACGGATCATGTCCGCCTCGGAGGCGAAATCCAGATTGACCTGAATCGTTGATGTCCGGAACATCATGTCCCAACCCATGGTGCCCTTGATGGCCATGTAGCGGCGCATGATGCCATAGCGCCCCTTGGGCATGATGGGCGTTTCCTCAAGGCTCCAGCGGGGCGAAGACCCGAGCCCGAGAAACCCGACACCCAATTCCTTGGCCACGCTGGCCACCTGGTGGAGGTGGGTGTGCACTTCGTCACAGGTCTGATGAAGATTATCGAGGGGCGCTCCGGACAGCTCGAACTGACCGCCGGGCTCCAGGCTGATCGATGCTCCGTTTAAAGACAAGCCCACCAGGGTGTCGCCCTCGCAGACGGGCTGCCAGCCAAAGCGCTGCAATCCCTCCAGCATGGCGCGCACCCCCGCCTCGCCCTCATAGGGCAGCGGTGTGTTGGTGCCGACGCGGAAGCCGAATTTCTCATGCTCCGTCCCAATCACCCAGCGGGACGGCGGCGTACAGCCGCTTTCCAGATAGGCGGGCAGTTGGGCAAGGGATTCAATGGGATCGCCGGCGGCGGACTGGGGAATGGACATGGGCGTTGCGCTCCCAAGCGACGTTGCGGCGCCCTTCCGGAACGCCCTTGGTGTCCGTCTGGACCCGCACTCGCCCCGGCAGGGTCGCGTGGCGGTGGGGTCAGCCGCCCGCTGCGGCCCTGACGTCGGTCTTGATCTCATGTAGCGGCAGCTTTGCACGCTTACAACATGGCCCGAATGCCTGGGAGCGCGGGCTCACCCGCCGCCCGTGCCAAGATCGCCGAGGCAGGCCTGCCATAAGGTCAACGCGGCCATCGCCGCCGTGTCCGCCCGCATGATCCGTGGGCCCAGCGAAACCCGCAGCGCGCCTGTGCAGGCCGTGAGCGCGGCCCGCTCGCCCGCATCAAAACCCCCTTCCGGCCCGATGAGCACCGTCCAGGGCGCCGCCGCCGGCCCGGCTTCGGCCAACAAGGCCTCAAGCGCCGGCGGCGCGCCGCCTTCAGGGCCTGCCTCGTCGCAAAACAGGAGCCTTGCCCCCGGCACCGGCGGCCAGGCCTTCAGATGGGCCTCCAATTTGCGGGGGGCGAGCACCTCCGGCACGCTCAGGCGTCCGCATTGTTCGGCCGCCTCGATGGCATTGGCCGCCAGCCGGTCCGTGTTGACGCGCGCCACGATGGTGCGCCGGGTCATGACGGGCGCGATGGCGCGCACGCCAAGTTCGGTCGCCTTCTGCACCATGAAATCGAGCCGCGCGCGTTTTACGGGCGCGAACATCAAGGTGAGGTCCGGGACGGCGTCCTGGGGCCGGCGCAGATCCTCAAGGCGGACCGTGACGGCCTTTTTGCCGACTGCCGTGACAACCGAACGCCATTCCCCGTCCCGGCCGTTGAACAGGAGCACCGCATCGCCAGGGCGCGCCCGCAACACGGAGGCCAGATAGTGGCTTTGATCGGCACCGAGGGTCAGGTCGAGACCGCCCTGGAGCGAGTCGGTCACGTGGAGACGGGTGCGACCCGTTGCGCAGGCCAGGGGCGCGTCCTCCCCGTCTTTGGCGGCTTCGGCAATCTCATCGGTCATGGGCGTTTCCCTGGTTGGAGCCCGATTGCCGCAACGCACCATGGGCTTTTCTTGATCCGTTAGGCTGGGCGACTTATCCCAAGGGTAGACGGAATGCTCGAAAGGCGTTGCCCCATGATCGCACAGTCCGCCGATGCCGCCCCGGGAAACTGGGTTGACCGGCTGGCGCCGAGTCCCTTGCGCCCCTATCTCCGGCTTGCCCGCTGGGATAGGCCAATCGGGTTCTGGCTCCTGATCTGGCCCTGTTGGTGGTCGATCACCCTCGCCGTGCCAGAGGCCCATGCGGCCGGTGCCAAGCCCTGGCCGAGCCAGACCCTGCTGCTGCTCTTTGCCCTCGGCGCCATCGCCATGCGCGGCGCGGGCTGCACCTTCAATGACATTGTGGACCGGCGCATTGACGCGAAGGTGGAGCGCACCCGCACGCGCCCCCTGCCGAGCGGCCAGGTCACCGTGCGCCAGGCGTGGATTTTCCTCATTCTGCAATGCCTTGTGGGTCTGGCGGTCCTGTTGACCCTGAACCCGCTTAGCATCGCGCTCGGGGTCGGATCGCTGGCGCTCGTGGCGGCCTATCCCTTCATGAAGCGGATCACCTACTGGCCCCAGGCCTGGTTGGGGCTCACTTTCAACTGGGGCGCGCTGATGGGCTACACGGCCGTCACGGAGACGCTCCCCCTCGCACCGATCCTGCTTTATGCCGGCGCGGTCCTGTGGACCGTCGGCTATGACACGATCTACGCGCACCAGGACCGGGAGGACGACGCCCTGATCGGTGTCAAATCGAGCGCGTTGAAACTCGGCTACCAGACGCGCCCCTGGCTGGGCCTGTTCTACGGGGGCGCACTGGTGCTGTTCGGACTGGCCGGGTATGTGGCCGGCATGGGTCTGTTGTTTTATGCCGGGCTTGCCCTGGCGGCGGCCCATATGGGCTGGCAGATCGCACGCGTGGACATCGACCGGCCGGAAATGTGCCTGCTGGTCTTCAAATCCAACCGCGAGTTCGGCGCCATTTTGTTCATCGCCCTGCTCGGCGGCCTGTTGGGTTAAGGACGATGTTTCCGGTCCCTGAGAACAGCCCGAGCGCGGATGCCGGCCAGCGACGACACACCTGGCGGGTCGATCCGGGAGACATTCTCACGCCGGATGAACTCGCCCGCGTGCGTGCCCGTTCCGATCTCAAGGGGCTGTGGGCCGCCGGGTCCTGTTGGGCGCTCATCGGCGGCGCCATGGCCCTTTACGGCCTGTGGCCGTCCGTTGTCACGGCTCTGATTGCCATCCTCATCGTGGGCGCGCGCCAGCTTGGGCTTGCCGTGCTCATGCATGATGCGGCCCACGGGATCCTGACCCGCTCCGCATGGCTCAACGATCATCTTGGACAATGGTGGTGCGCCGTGCCGGTGGGCGCGGACCTCCTCGCCTATCGCCGCTATCATCTCAAACACCACCGCTTCGTTCAGCAGCCCAACGATCCTGATCTTGTGCTCTCCGCCCCCTTTCCGGTGACGAAGGGCAGCCTGCGCCGCAAGATCGTGCGCGATCTGACGGGCCAGACCTTTTTGAAGCAGCGCTCGGCACAGCTGAGGGGCGTTCTGGGCGGCGCTAAAGAGCCACTCCAACACCGGCTGGCGCGCACGCTGGGCCGGCTTGGCCCGTTCTATGGGGTGCACCTTGCGTTTCTGGTCGCCTTCAGTGCCTTCGGCCGGCCGGATATCTATTTTGTGGGCTGGCTGATCCCCATGGCGACCTGGAGCATGCTCGTCACCCGGATCCGCAACATCGCCGAACATGCCGTCGTGCCGGACAATGACGATCCCTTGCGCAATGCGCGCACCACGATCGCCGGTCCCCTGACCCGCCTGCTGCTCGCGCCTTATGCGGTGAACTACCATGTGGAGCACCACATGTTCATGTGGGTGCCGCACTACAATCTGCGCCACTTGCACCGCATGCTGATGGATAAGGGATTGGGTGAGCACATGGAAATTCAGCCCAGTTACTGGACGGTTCTGGGGATGGCGACCCGTGCCGACACCTGAGCCCGCCTCCCCCTTTCCGCCCATCGAGGCCGCCCGCGCGCGCGAATTCATCGTGCAGATGACCCGCCATGAGCACCCGCCCCTGGTGCCGGAGTTGCGCCTGCACCTGGCCAGTGAAGTCGTGCCCCTGTGGCAAATGACGGAAGAAGATCTGGCCAAGGAAGGTCTCCCGCCCCCCTTCTGGGCCTTTGCCTGGGCGGGCGGTCAGGCCCTCGCGCGTCACATCCTCGATCATCCGGACCTCGTGGCCGGCAAACGGGTGCTCGATTTCGCGGCCGGCTGCGGTCTTGCGGGCATCGCGGCCATGAAGGCCGGTGCCCTTTCGGCACGGGGCAATGACATCGACCCCTTCGCGGTCGCCGCCATCGGCCTCAATGCGGATCTCAATGCGGTGGACCTGACGCCGGAGGGCACGGACCTCGTCGGCACGCCCCAGGAGGGCATCGAGGTCATCCTGGCGGGCGATATCTGCTACGAGCAGCCCCTGGCCGACCGGGTTCACGCCTGGCTGCGCGCCGAGGCGGAGCGCGGCGCGCTGGTGCTCATCGGCGATCCGGGGCGAACCTACTTGCCTAAAACGGGTCTTGAGAACCTGGCGACCTATCAGGTCGAAACCACACGGGAACTCGAGGACTGCGCCGTGCGCCGGACCGGAGTGTGGAAAGTGGCCTGACCCGCCAAGCGCGAGATTTGACGCAGCAAAGCCGCACGACGCCTTAAAGCACGCTGTTCATCAGGGGAAGGATTATTTATCCACCGGATCCCTCGGCTCCTGGCCCGGAGCCTCAGGCTCCTGCAGGTCCACCGTCGCGGGCGCGTTCGATGAAGCCGGGTTGGGCAGAACCGCGGGATCGGGATGGGGCGCCGGATCGGGCAGCGGCGGACGCGTGTCCTCAATAAGGATCCGGATCAGGGCGGGCATGCGGGGGGCCCAGCCGTCCAGCGTGGCGCTGAAACTGGGAAAGCGCACCCGCACATTGCGCAACACGTCGCGCATCATGGGGCTCGACGGGGAGACCATGGCAATCCCGATTACAATCATGATGGCCCCCAAAGGGATCGGGAGCGGCAGAACGACGAGTCCCACGGCGATCAGCATCCAGCCGAAAATCGCTTGGAACCGTCTGTAGAGGGAGGCCATGCGTGAATTCTCCAAGTCCCCGTCTCGATACATGCTCCCATGGCATCCGTCAAAAGCCGACACGGCTTTCGCGCGAACTCACCCCGGCAACACCACCAAGGCGAGCGATCCGGTCTGCGCCAACCGGCCCGGCGCTCGCGGCACGCACAATGGCTGCGCCAACAGAACCCTTGCCGGCCCCCTCCCCACCCATATTGTCGGGGAAAGCAAAAAGCCGTCCAGACCAAAGAACCGGCGCGAAAGGACATCGCCCCCATGGCCTACAAATCTCTGCGGGATTTTTTGACCGTTTTAGAGCAGAACGGCGACTTCGTTCGGGTCAGCGAGCCTGTTTCGACCGTTTTGGAGATGACGGAGATCCATACCCGCCTTCTGGCCGAGCAGGGACCGGCGGTGCTGTTCGAAAAGCCCGTGATGCCGGATGGCTCGATTTCCGAAATTCCCGTGCTGATCAACCTGTTCGGGACCGTGGAGCGGGTCGCCCGGGCTGTGACCATGGGGGGTAAAACGCGCAACACCGCACCTGAGCTTCGCGAAGTGGGCGAGACCCTGGCTTTCCTGCGCCAGCCGGAGCCGCCCCAGGGCCTGCGCGAGGCCATGGATCTTCTGCCCCTCGCCAAAACGGTCATGAGCATGCGGCCCAAGACCCAAGGGTTCGGCACCGCGCCCTGCCAGGAGGTCGTGCTGACCGGCGACGACATCGACCTGACGCGTCTGCCCGTTCAGTCCTGCTGGCCCGGCGAGCCCGCCCCCTTGATCACCTGGCCGCTGATTGTGACCAAGGGTCCCGGGGATACCCGTGAGGACGGTTTCAATCTCGGCATTTACCGCATGCAGGTCTTGGCGAAGAACAAGACCATCATGCGCTGGCTCAAGCACCGGGGCGGGGCCCAGCACCATCGCCGCTGGGGCGAGGCCAAACCTGAGCCCTTGCCGGCGGCAGCCGTGATCGGCGCCGACCCCGGCACCATTCTGGGCGCCGTGACGCCAGTGCCCGATACCCTGTCGGAATATCACTTTGCCGGCATCCTGCGCGGCAGCCGGGCCGAACTCGTGGACTGCAAGACGGTGCCCCTCAAGGTGCCGGCCCAGGCGGAAATCGTGCTTGAGGGGCATGTCTCGCTGGAGGAATATGCCGATGAAGGTCCGTATGGGGATCACACCGGCTATTATAATTCCGTCGAGCCCTTTCCCGTCTTCACCGTGACGGCCGTGACCATGCGCCGCCAACCCATTTATCTGTCGACCTTTACGGGGCGCCCGCCCGATGAGCCAAGCGTACTCGGCGAGGCGCTCAACGAGGTGTTCATTCCCCTGCTCGCCCAGCAGTTTCCTGAGATTGTCGATTTCTGGCTGCCGCCGGAGGGGTGTTCCTATCGCATTGCCGTCATCAGCATGAAGAAGGCCTATCCGGGCCATGCCAAGCGCGTGATGATGGGCGCCTGGTCGTTCCTGCGCCAGTTCATGTACACGAAATGGCTGATCGTGGTGGATGACGACATCAATGCGCGGGACTGGAAGGATGTCATGTGGGCCATCAGTACCCGCATGGATCCGGCGCGGGACATCACCGTGATCGAAAACACGCCCATCGACTATCTCGATTTCGCCAGCCCTGAGTCCGGGCTCGGCGGCAAGATCGGCCTTGACGCCACCAACAAATGGGAGCCCGAGACAAAACGCGAATGGGGCGAGAAACTCCGCATGGACCCGGAGACGATCAGCACCGTGACCGAAAAATGGGCAAGCCTCGGCCTGCCCGGATCAGGCAAACCAATCTGGCGCCAGTGAGTGCGCGAAACCCGTTCGTCGAGGGAGTTCCAGCCCGCAGCTTGCCCCTCACTCGATCTTCAGGCTGCCGTCTTCGTTGAAGGGGAACGCGCCGAAGGCGACCTCCCAGAGATAGCCGTCGGGGTCCGCGAAATAGCCCGCATAGCCACCCCAGAAGGTCTCATGGGCGGCGCTTTCGATGGTGCCGCCAGCCGCCACCGCGCGCTCCAGGATGGGCTCGACCTCGTCGCGAGCGCGCACATTGTGGGCCAGCGCGAAGCCCGGAAACTTCGAGCGGGGCACGTTGAACGCCTCCGCCACGTCGAGGGCCAATTTCTCATAAGGATAAAGTGCCAGCCGCGTGCCCGACGTGCTGAAAAAGACGATGGACTTCTCCAGGCCCCAGGCGACCGGCAGACCGAGCCCCTCGCCATAGAAACGAAAACTGCGCTCTAAATCCTGAACGCCGAGGGTGATAATCGAGATGCGCGGTTCCATGGGGCTCCCTTTCCTGGGCGGGCGTTTCGTGGTCTCCAGCGCCGCGCGTGCGGCGTGTCGGCCTTCGCCGCGCGTCCCGCGTGTCAGCCTTGTCGCCGCCGCGCATATGTTCTAGCGATGTTCTCATTCCCGGCGCAAGGTCCGAGGGCAGGTTCGCGCCGGTAAGGCCCCGTCAGAACACGGTTAACTGGCAGAACACGGTTGATAGGAAAACACTTTGGAATACGGTCCCGACGCCCGTGAGACGCTGACGATCCGGCCGGCCGTCATTGCCGAGGCGGCCCGTTTGAGCGCGCTTGCCCTTAAGTCCAAAGGCCATTGGGGCTATGAGGCCGCCTTTCTGGAGGCCTGCCGACCGGTCCTCACCGTGGGCGCCGACCTGATTGAGCGCGAAATCGTAAGAGTGGCCGACCGGGATGGCAGTCTTGCCGGGTTTTATGTTCTGGAGGGCGTTGCGGCAGGCCAAAGCGTGCAAGGCGGAGCCCCCCTCGCCGAGCTTGACATGATGTTTGTCGACCCGGCCTGGATCGGCCGGGGCGTGGGCGCGGCGCTTGTCTCCCATGCCGCCGTCAAGGCCGCCAGTGCGGGCGCGGCGGGCCTTGCCGTAATTGCCGATCCTTTCGCGCTCGGCTTTTATCGGCGTCTGGGTTTTGTCCCCGTGGGCGACGTGCCGTCCGACCTGGATCCGGAGCGGCGCCTTGAACGGCTTATCCTCGATCTGCGCCCCGCAGCCCGTACGGGCCGGCTTTCAGTGCAAGGACCATCGCCATGACCGGTTTCGCCATTCCCATTACGACGCTCTATGTGGGTCTTAACGCGCTCATTATCCTGTGGCTCGCCGTCACGGTGGTGCGCCAGCGCCAGGCGACGGGGACGGCACTCGGCATGGTTGGGGGCGAGGACGACCGGTTGGAGCGCGCCTGCCGTGCCCACGCCAATGCCACCGAATACATCCCCGTCGCGTTGATCCTCATTCTCGTCCTGGAACTCATGGGCAGCTTCGCGCTGCTGCTGCACGGGCTCGGCCTGCTGCTGACCATCGCACGTCTGCTCCACGCACAAGGCCTTTTGACGAGCCGCGGGGCCACGCGGGCGCGCATCCTGGGGACCATCATGACCTTCACGGTCTACGGGATCGGCGCGCTTAGCGCCCTCGTGACCGCCTTTTCGGCCGTGTGGGTCCCTGGTCCGCAGTAACGCGGGCTGTATGCTGGTGCCGTGTGATTCTGCCTGCCCCCCCCGGTGCAGCCCCCTTTACCAAATCCCCTCCGCGGAGACCCACATGGACCACCCCGATACGACCCTGACCGACCTCGCCGAGCGCCTCATCAAGGAGGCCCGCGCCGCGGGCGCCGATGCCGCCGACGTTCTGGCGGTGGAAAGTACGGCCGTGTCGGCGGACGCCCGTCTCGGCGCCCTGGAGGGGGTGGACCGGTCGGAAAGCCGGGATCTGGGTCTGCGGGTCCTGATCGGCCAGCGCCAGGCCTCCGTCTCCACCACCGACTTCAGCGAGCGGGGCGTTGCGGCCCTGGCGGAGCGGGCCTGCGCCATGGCGCGCTATGCGCCCGAGGATCCCTTCTGCGGCTTGGCGCCCGAGGACCGGCTCGCCCGCGACATTCCCGATCTTGACCTGTGCGACAGTGCCGCGCCGTCTACGGACAGTCTGCTCGCGCTCGCCCGTGAAGCCGAGGACGTGGCCCGCCAGACCAACAGCATCGTCAATTCCAAGGGCGCGGGCGCCAGCTACCGGCGCACCCGCGTGCTGCTGGCGACCTCGGCCGGCTTCATGAAGGGCTTCGAGCAGACCGGCTACGGTTTGGGCTGCAGCGTTGTGGCGGGCGACGAGGCGGGCATGGAAACGGACGGGGAAAGCACCTCGGCGCGCCATTTCGCCGATCTTGAGGCGCCGGCGGCCGTCGGCGCGGAGGCGGCCCGGCGCGCGTCCCGCAAACTCAGCCCGCGGAAACTTCCCACGGGTCAGATGCCCATGATTTTCGAGCCGCGCGTCGCCGCCGGCCTGCTCGGGCATTTTTTGGGTGCCATCAATGGTGCCAGCATCGCGCGTGGCTCCTCCTTCCTGAAAGATCACATGGGCAAACGCGTCTTCGCGCCGGGCATCACCATCCAGGACGACCCGCACCGGCGCCGGGGCCTGCGCTCCCAACCCTTCGACTGGGAGGGCGTGGCAAACGCCCCGCGCGCGCTCATTGACGACGGCATGCTGCAAACCTGGCTGCTTGAATGCTCAAGCGCGCGCCAGCTCGGCCTGGAGACCACGGGCCATGCGACCCGCAGCGTGGGAGGCGCGCCATCGCCGTCGGCCAGCAATGTCTGGCTCGCGCCCGGTGCCCCCGCG
>CAYYTT010000008.1:0-11789 GCA_964474635.1 uncultured Alphaproteobacteria bacterium
ATCGTCGCCTTGGCCTAACCGGCGCCGGAACTGGGCGGCGAGCTTGGCATTTCCCGCCCCCTTGTCCTGCGCCGCCCAAAACGCGGCGCTGGGCCGGATCCAATCCGTATCGAAGACCCGGGGCAGCTTCACGGGCACATTGAGCCGGGTCGCGATGCGCGCCACGTCTTCGACGATATAGGCAAGCCGCGGCGAATTGGCGCCGGGGGCTCCCACTTCAAGGCTCTCGGGAATGCCGGTGAACGGCACCGCCAAGAGCGGGATCGGATCACGCCGCAACCGCTCCACGGCCAGCCAGGAATAGGGACTGCGGAAATGAAAGACCATGGTCACGGGGGCGTCAGGCATCGTCATGGTTCGGCTCCCTTTGTTTCGGGTCACGCGTTCTCGGGCTCTGGTCCGCGGGCGCTTTTTCACTGCGCGCCTGCTCGCTGGCGACCGGTTCGCTGACGACTGGCTCACCGACACTGTGCTCCATGGAGACCTGGGACGGGCCTGGGGCCCTATCCTGCCGCCGGCGCCGGCCCGACCGCACGACCCGCAGGCGGCGCAGGGCCTTGGCCCTGGCCCCGCGCGACCTTGGACGCTGACCAGGCGTAAAAAAGTGCAGCTGCAAGGATATCAGAAACAGCACCATGACGACGACGGCACTGACGGCGAAGGGCAAGGTCGGGTCCAGGGGATATAGCCCCGTGCCCATGATGGGGCCCACGACGACGCCCGCCGATGTGGCCGAGCCCATGAGCCCCGCGATCCGGCCCTGATCGCGCTCGCCCACGCTGAAGGAGGCCGCCGCCATGAGCCCGGGATAGAGCAGGCCCATGGCAAGGCCCAACCCGCAATAGCCGGCAAGGATCATGGGCCAGCTGCGCCCCAGAACGAGCAGCAGGAAGGTCGCAATCGCCGCCGCGAAGCCAAGGCGCACCATGGTCGCGGGCTTGGGGCGCACAAGCTGCACAAAAAGCCCCTGGGTCAGGATCATGGCGAGCGCCGAGGCCGCCATGGTCAGCCCCACGGCACGCACGGTTTGGGCTTCGCTCAGGCGAAATACATCCTGGAGATAAAAGGCGGCCGTCTGCTGCGCCGCCGAGCCCACCATCAAGACACCGAACATCAAAAAGAGATAAGGGGCGGCCTGCCAGCTCCAGAAGCCGGCTGCTTCTTCGTCGACCGCATGGGCGCGCGGCGCCGGACCGGGCAGGACCCGGGCCATCGCAAACGCACTCACCAGGGCAAGACCGCTCACCGCAAACAGGGGCGTCACAAGGCCGAAATAACTGAGGCCCGCCCCGAACACGGGGCCCACGACCATGCCGACGGCAAAGGCCCCGCTGACGAGGGCCAGACCCGCCGTGCGCTCCGCGCCGCTTGTCGTGTCCGCCACATAGGCGGCCGCCGTGGGCTGAATGCCCGCCGAGAGCAGCGCATAAAGAAGGCGCGCTCCCACCATGCCCGCAAAGGCCAGCCCCGCCCCCACAAGGCCGTTCAGACCCGCCAGGATCGCAAGGCTGAAGAGCACCATGCTGACGCTATAGGCCACGAGACCCAGCACCATGACGAGCCTGCGCCCGGACCGGTCACCGAACCGGCCCCACCAGGGCGAGGCCAGACCAATCACAAGCGCGGTCACGGAAACGAGGGCCCCCACATGAAGTTCGCTCAGACCCAGTTTGCGCGCGAGCGGCCCAAGAACCGCGAACAGGATCGACTGGCCCATGGCGAAAATCACAAGGCCCGAGACCAGCACCGGATAGATCACGGCCCGTCGACCCGGCGCCTGCGCCGGCGGGTCCTGCCGCAGCGTGGAGGCGCCCGGCGTGTCTGGGCCCTGCTTGTCTGGGCCTAGTGTGTCTGGGCTTGGCGTGTCTGGGCGCTGCTTGTTTGGGCCCTGCCTGTTCTGGCCGGGCAGGTCCAGTTTCGGCGCCTGATGCGGCGCCGGGGCCGGGGCCGGCTCGCCGTCATGTGTGCCGTTCTGTCTGTCCATGGGCCAGGCCTCTTGTTGTTCCTCGGCCCATGGCCCGGCACGCGGTGCTTGCACCGGTCTGAAGCTGACCCCGTCTGAAGCTAACCGATGCCCTGCACGGAAGCATTTCGGTCCGCCCCGGTCCAGGGCCGCGGCGCGTGCAACCATGGGAGCCGGCGGCGCTGCTACCGGGCGGCGAAGTCCGGGACAGCCACACGGGACAGGCTTGGCCGTTTGCCCGCGGGCCGCCCGGCGGCCATGATTAGTCCTCACCCGAAGCTTGTCCCCTGGAGGCCGCAATTCATGTCCGTCGATGCCCTTCGCCGCGCCATCACGCCCCTTTTTTCCATGTCTGTCGCCGCGCTTATCACGGCGGGCGGCGCGCTGACCCTGCCCCCCGCTGCGACCTGGGCCTTGGCCGACACACAGGCGCGGCGCTCCGGCGAAGGCGAGGCCATGCTTCAGGCCGAAACGGACCTCACGGCGCTGAGGATGGATGACATCATCGCGCGACTCGCCGACGGGCGCGTCACCTCCGAGGCGCTGGTGGAGGCCTACCTGGCCCGGATTGCCGCCCTCGACAGGCGCGCAGACGGCCTTGCCTTGAACAGTGTGCTGACACTCAATCCCGATGCGGCGGCCATTGCGCGCGAGCGGGACCGGGACCGGGCCTTGGGCCTGATCCGCGGGCCACTGCATGGCGTGCCTATTCTGATTAAGGACAATATCGAGACCGCCGACCCCATTCCCACCACGGCCGGCTCCACGGCGCTCGCCGCCAATGAGAACGGCCGGGACGCTCCGGTCGTCGCGGGTCTGCGCGCGGCCGGCGCAATCATCCTGGGTAAGACGAATCTCAGCCAGTGGGCGAATTTCCGCTCAACCGAGTCCATCAGCGGCTGGAGCGCGCTCGGCGGCCAGGTGCGCAATCCCTATGCCTTGAGCCGCAGCCCGTGCGGCTCGTCCTCGGGCAGCGGTGTGGCTGCCCGCATGGGCTTTGCCGCCGGAACGGTCGGTACCGAGACCAACGGCTCCATCATGTGCCCCTCGTCCATGAACGGGATCGTGGGGGTCAAACCCACCGTGGGCCTTGTCCCGCGCACGCACATCGTGCCCATCAGCTCCAGCCAGGACACGGCGGGGCCCATGACGCGCTCGGTCACTGGCGCGGCGCACATGCTCACGGCCATGGCCGGTTCGGACCCGGAGGATCCCGCAACGGCCGAAGCGGGCCTCCATGCGACCGACTATGCCGCCGCACTGACCGGCAAGGGCCTTGAGGGCAAGCGGGTCGGCGTCCTGCGCTTCGCCTTGAGCGAGGATCCGCGTCTTGCGGCCGTGTTCGAAGGGGCCCTTGAAACCGTGAAGGCCGCCGGCGCCGAAACGGTCGACATTGAGGAATTCGACGTACCGGACAGTTTTTGGGGCCAGGCCTTCACGGTGCTGAGGGCCGAATTCAAGGCCACCGTGAACGCCTATCTCGCCACCACCGGCGACGGAGTGACGGCGCGCAGTCTTGAAGCCTTGATCGCCCATAACGCGGCCCATGGCGAGCGTGAACTGGCTTTGTTCGATCAGGACATCTTCGAACAATCCCTGGAGGCTCCCAGCCTCAATGAGGCGGCCTATGTGGAGGCGCGCAACACGATCCGCCGGCTGAGCAGGCAGGAGGGTGTGCTGCGCCTGATGAAGGAGCACGACGTGGACCTGCTGATCGCGCCCTCGCGCCCGCCCAGCTTCATGATCGACGTGGTGCATGGGGACCAGTATCCGGGGGGCGTCGGCGCCGACTGGCTCGCGGCCATCGCCGGGACGCCGAACGTGACCGTTCCCATGGGGATGATCAAAGGCCTGCCGGTGGGCCTGTCCTTTATGGGCGCGCCGTGGTCCGAGGCGCTGCTGCTCGATGCGGCCTATACTTTCGAACAGGGCCATGAACCCATTCCGGCCCCCACGCTCGCCCCGACCCTGCATGGATTGCCCGGCATCGCCGGCGCGGTCGACCCGCGTTAAGGCGCCCGATCGCGGGGCACGAGGCGGTGCGCCCTTGGCATTCGGGCTCCGCATCGCTAAGTGACACCCAAACAGTCGTGAAGCAGCATTCGCTCCGGGCACGCCACCCGTGCCCGGCGGATCGAAATAAGCGCGGGCCCATGGGCCACGCCCTTTGCGGAGTGCAACCATGAGCGTCGACACCGTCGCCCTGCCCAAAACCGTCACCCAAGAAACGACCCTGGCGGTGCGCCATTGGACCGACACCCTGTTTTCCTTCCGGCTGACCCGTCCGGCGAGCTTTCGCTTCCGCTCCGGCGAATTCGTCATGATCGGCTTGATGGTGGACGACAAGCCCTTGCTGCGCGCCTATTCGGTGGCAAGCCCGGCTTGGGATGAGGCGCTCGATTTCTATTCGATCAAGGTTCAGGACGGGCCGCTGACGTCCCGACTGCAGAAAATCAAGGACGGCGATCCGGTTCTGCTCGGTAAAAAGCCGACTGGGACGCTCGTTCTCGACGCCCTTATCCCGGGCCAGACGCTCTATCTGTTCTCGACCGGAACGGGCATCGCGCCCTTTGCCAGCCTCATTCGCGATCCTGAGACCTATGAGAAATTCGACAAGGTGGTGCTGACGCACACGTGCCGCCATGCGGCCGAACTCGCCTACGGCGTCGATCTGGTGGCCCAGGCCAAACAGGACCCGCTGGTGGGCGAGGAGGTAAGCGCCAAGCTCGTGCACTACACGAGCTGCACCCGGGAAGCCCATGACCATGAGGGCCGGATCACGACCCTGATCGAGAATGGCCAACTGTTCGAGGATCTGGGCATGCCCCGGCTCAATCCGGAAACGGACCGGGTCATGATCTGCGGCTCCATGGCCATGCTCAATGACACCAAGGCGCTCGCGGAGGGCCACGGCCTGACCGAAGGCTCCAATGCGAACCCCGGAACGTTCGTTGTCGAGCGGGCCTTCGCGGAGTGATTGCGAGGCCTGATTTTATTTCCGTGTGCAGCGATAAAGGGCGACGGCCATGACAACCCCTCCGCAAACGCAGACCCCAGCGGGCATGAGCGCGTACATCACCATCAAAGGCGCGGCCGAGGCCATCGCCTTTTATGAAAACGCTTTCGGTGCAAGGGAAGAGTTTCGGCTCACCGATCCAAGCGATGGCCGGATCGGACATGCCCAGATAATCCTTGAAGGCACCACTCTCATGATCGCCGACGAGTATCCCGAGGCGGACGCCCTGGCACCGGCCAGCATTGGTGGCAACCCTGTAAAACTTCATCTGTATGTGGCGGATGTGGATGCCCTCTTCGCGCGGGCCGTCGCGGCGGGCGCAACGCAAATTCAGGCCATCAGCGACCAGTTTCACGGCGACCGGTCCGGAACGGTGAAAGATCCCTTCGGATACACCTGGATCCTCGCGACCCGGACGAAAAATATTTCGCCGGAAAAAATGCAGGCCGAATGGAACGCCGCCATGGCGCGCTAAGACGGTACGCGCGCTGGCAAAAACGCTCCCTCCCCCACCCCAAAGAGGCCCCGGATTGGCCATAGGAATGGCCAAAACGCCCACATCCGCGCCACGACCTGTCTCTATCTCCACTTGTGCGTCGCACAACGACGGCTAGAGTGGATGTTTAGCGAGATACGGTGATGAGAACTGACGTGGACAAGGACGCTGGCTGCCTTTGCGCGGCCGGGAGTCCTTGATGCGTCTCTTGTCCGCGGGGGCGGAGGGTTGGTGTGACCGAACAAAGAACAAGACGCGAGGCAATGGCTCTGGGCCTCGCCGGAGCCGCACTTTTCGCGGCGCCCCAGGCCGGCGCAGTGCCATCCACTCGCTTTTCGCGCGATATGGTGCTCCAGGCCGCTCGGACGCTTGCGGAAAATCCGTACCAGGATCCAGCGCAGGCGCCACGGCCGCTGGCCGACCTGGACTATGACCGCTATCGCACGGTGAAATTCCGCTCCGACCGGGCGGTGTGGGGCCCAAGCCCCACACGCTTTGCCATAGAACTCTTCGCACCGGGATTTTTATACAAGGATCTCGTGACTATCGACGTGGTCGAAAACGGGCGAACCCGGACATTAACACCGGACGCCTCGATCTTCGAAACCGAAAGCGAGGCCATCGCCCAGGCCCTTCTGCAGGCCGGATCTTTCGCGGGCCTGCGCCTGCTTTATCCGCTCAATGAGGGTCCCTACCGGAATGAGTTTCTCGTCTTCCAGGGCGCGAGCTATTTCCGCGCCGTGTCTTCAGGCCAGATCTATGGCCTGTCCGCGCGGGGCCTTGCGCTCAATGTGGCCCAGCCCCAGGGGGAAGAATTCCCCCTGTTCAAGCGCTTTTGGATCGAACGCCCGGATGCCGCCAGCAACGCGGTTGTCGTCCATGCGCTGCTCGACAGTCCGAGCGTGACGGGCGCCTATCGGTTTGCCGTCTACCCGGGCTCCAACACCACGCTTGATGTGGACCTTACACTCTTTCCGCGCCAGGATCTGAGCCATGTGGGCATTGGGCCGCTCACGTCCATGTACTGGTTCGGCGCTTTCGACCGGCCCTCCAAGCCCGATTTCCGGCCGGCCGTCCACGACAGCCAGGGGCTGGCCATGATGACGGGCAGCGGGGAGTGGTTGTGGCGCCCCCTGATGAACCCGCGCACGCTTCAGGTCAGCGCCTTCATGGACACCGACCCCCAAGGTTTCGGCCTTATCCAGCGCTCGCGAAATTTCGGCGACTACCAGGATCTGGAGGCGGAGTATCATCGCCGGCCCTCCGCCTGGGTACGCCCGCGCGGCCCCTGGGGCAAAGGCCATGTGGAACTCGTCGAGATTCCAACGCCATCGGAAGTTCATGACAATATCGTCGCCTATTGGCGGCCCGCCGATGTGTTGCGGGCGGGCGCCGCGCACAATTTCTCCTACCGGCTGACCTGGCCCGACCGCACGCCCGTGCCAGAAGCCATTGGACGCGTGGTCTATGGTGCGCCGGGCACGCGGCTGGGCGACGGGCGGCCCCAGATCGTGCTCGACTACGACGTGCCCGTGGATCCTGCCCGCGTCGAGGTGGAGGCCAGCGTGAGCCAGGGCAAGATCCTGGAGACGATTGTCCAGAAGAACCACTATATGGACGGCATCCGGATTAATGTCGGATTCGATCCGCAGGGTGCGGATCTTGTCGAATTGAGCGTCAAGCCAAAGAGAGGGGGCCGGACCATTGGCGAAACCTGCCTGCATCGCTGGCTTGCCCGCTGAGCGCGGCCAGCCGGGCCATGGCGCACCGGCCCGTCCTGCCGAACGGCCCCTGGACAGCCCTCGCGCGCCCTTGCACCGACGCGGCGTGCCCCTTTCCCGCCCCTCGCGCGGTGGGCTTGCTCAAGCCGTCCGGGTTGGGCTGGCCCGTCTGTTTTGTGTGGTCGTGACGCTTAGTCTCTCAGCCTACGGTGTATATGAGATGCACGGTGTGATTTCCGTCGGCGGCACCACACCGCTCCAATATGCGTTCCTGAGCCTATTCGCGGTCAATTTCGTTTGGATTTGCTTTGCCTTTTCCCAGGCGTTGTTGGGCTTTGTGTCTCAGACGGTCATGGCGGTCCGCCCCCGCGGCCCCCAGGAACGACCCGTGGCCCTGAAAACAGCGGTCCTCGTCCCGATCTACAACGAGGCGCCGGAGCGGGTCCGCGCGGCCATCGCGACCATGGCCAACCGCCTTGCCGAAGCCGCGCCGGATCGTTTTGCCGTCTTCATCCTGTCAGACACCACACGGCCCGATGCCTGGCTCGGCGAGGAAGCCGCCCTGAAGCCCCTGATCGAGAGCGCACCAGTGGGCTGCCCGATCTACTATCGGCACCGGGCCGTGAACACGGAACGCAAGGCGGGCAATGTCGCCGATTGGGTGGAGCGTTGGGGCGCCGGCTATGAAGCCATGCTGCCGCTCGACGCGGACAGCCTCATGGATGAGGACACAATCCTCGCCCTTTCGGCCCGCCTGGAGATCCGCGCCGACCTCGGCCTTATTCAGACCCTGCCCCGGATCATCCGGGCGCGGAGCCTGTTCGCCCGCCTGCAACAATTCGCCAACCGATGCTACGGCCCGATCTATGGCAGCGGCCTTGCAACCTGGCACGGTCGCAGCAGCAACTACTGGGGCCATAACGCGATCATCCGCACACAGGCCTTTGCGGACGCGGCGCGCCTGCCCGTCCTTGAGGGCCCTCCCCCCTTTGGCGGACACATTATGAGCCATGACTTTGTCGAGGCGGCGTTGTTGCGCCGGGCCGGCTGGGGCGTGCGGCTCGATGCGGATCTTGCCGGCACTTATGAGGAAACCCCGCCCTCCCTGACGGATGTGCTGGTCCGGGACCGGCGTTGGGCCCAGGGCAATCTGCAGCACAGCCGGCTTATTTTCGCGCGCGGCCTGACGATGGCAACCCGGCTTCACTTGCTCACGGGCATCCTGTCCTATTGCAGCGCGCTCCTGTGGTTCCTGCTCATCCTTGTGGGCCTGGCGCTCGCGTTCCAGGCACAAACGCTGCGCCCGGAATATTTCACCGAGCCGTCCCTGTTTCCCCAATGGCCTGTCTTTGATTCCGAGCGCGCCGTGGCCCTGTTCGTCGCGGCGATGGGTGTGGTGCTGGGGCCCAAACTGCTCGGCTGGCTTTCGGCCTGCCTGCGCACACGGACCTGTTTCGGGTTCGCCGGCCCATTCTTCCTGACCATCAGCACCTTGATGGAAATTCTGTTCTCGGCGCTCTATGCGCCGGTGATGATGTTCGCGCAAACCCGGATCGTCATGTCCATCTTTGCCGGTCGCGCGGCCGACTGGACACCCCAGCGCCGTGACGGTGGGTCGATCCCACTGCCCGACCTGATCCGCGCCCACGGGCCCGACATGCTGTGCGGCGCGGCGCTCGCCCTTGCTGCCTGGTTCATCAATCCGGACCTGTTCTGGTGGCTTGCTCCGGTGACGGCGGGTCTTATCCTGGCCGTCCCCCTGTCGGCCGCCAGCGGCACCGACCTGCCCGGTCGCGTGATGCGAGCCTTGTGGATCTGGCGCACGCCAGAGGAGGGCCGTCCGCCCGCCATTTTAAAAGACTTCGAGACGCGCCTGACGGATATCGCGCCGGGGACTGATGCGCCGGAGACTTTGGACGACGGCCAGGGGGTATTGCTCCGCCTGCGCCGTGATCATGATCTTGCGGCCTGGCATCTTGCCCAGCTTCCGGCGCCGGAGGACATCGACGAGCGCCTTGCCAGTGACGACACCCTGACCGCGCTTGGCAAAATGGAACGCGAAGCCGATCCAGGCGCCCTTGAGGCATGGCTGACCCGTGCGCAGCTCATGGCCCTTCTCAGCCATCCGCGCCTCGCCGAGTGCCTCCCGAATGCGGCGCCTGCGCCGACGCCGGCGAGCGATGAGGAGCCGCGCATGGAAAGTCAGACACTGACCGAAAATCAAACGCTTTCGGAACGCCGGGCGCTTTGCGACACTCAATCCCGGGGCCGGAGCACAAGCTGCGTGCACTGAAAAAGGGCAAGCCTCTTGTCCTTTTCCACATGGCGCACCACCGCGCTCCAGATCTGCGTGCTGCGCCCGATATGTTCAGCCTCGGCACGGGCGATCAGCGTACCCTCGGTGGCGGTTCCGAGAAAATTGGATTTGACCTCGAGCGTGCTAAACCCGCTTGCGCCCTCCGGCAGGGCACGCCGGCAGCCGAACCCGCAGGCCGTGTCGGCAAGCGTCAGCATGGTGCCGGCATGCAGACCCGCAATGCCGGGGCGCAAATGGTGGGGCCCAATCTCAAGGGTCATTTCAAGCCAGCCCGCGCCAGCCGCCGTGGTCCGCAGACCGAGCAATTCGGGCAAGCCGCCGGCGGGATCCTCCAGATCGGCTTGGGTTTCGTGCAAGGGTGCCATGGGGTCCTGCCCTTCTGTGGAAACGGCCCGTCCTGTCTTTGGGCCAAGTGCGGTCAAGCGCTCTCGACACCGCCAATCAGGGCATATTTGACGTTAAGGTACTCGTCGATGCCCTGGCTGCCGCCTTCGCGTCCGAGGCCGGATTGTTTGACCCCGCCGAAAGGCGCAATGGGGGTTGAAATCACGGTTTCATTGAGACCGACCATGCCGTATTCGAGCGCCTCCATCATGCGAAAGCTGCGTCCCAAATCGCGGGTGTAAACATAGGCGGCAAGGCCGTAGTCCGTGTCATTGGCCATGGCCACGGCCTCTCCTTCGGTCTTGAAACGGAAGACCGGTGCCATGGGCCCGAAGGTCTCCTCCCGGGCGCATAGCATGTCGGTGCGCGCATCCCGGATGATCGTGGGCTCAAAAAAGGTCCCGCCCCGCGCATGGCGGGCGCCGCCCACCATGACCGAACCACCGAGCGCCCGGGCATCGGCGATCTGGCGCGCCACCTTGTCCACGGCGGCCTCATTGATCAGGGGGCCGATGGCCACGCCCTCCTCAAGGCCGGCGCCGACCCGCAAATCGGTGACGGCGGCTGCGAACCGGTCACAAAAGGCCTCATAGACCGGGGACTGCACAATGATCCGGTTGGCGCAAATGCAGGTCTGCCCCGCATTGCGGAACTTTGAAGTCACGGCGCCCAGCACGGCCGCGTCAAGATCGGCGTCCTCGAACACGATCAAGGGGGCGTGGCCGCCGAGTTCCATGGACACCCGCGTCATGGTGGCGAGCGCTTTCGAGGCCAGCATGCGGCCCACCCGGGTCGACCCCGTGAAGCTGATCTTGCGCACCGCGTCGTGCTCGACAAAGGCGTCGGCAATGGGCTCGGGCGCGCCGGTCACAATGTTCAGCACACCCTTCGGCAGGCCCGTTTCCTCGGCAAGGCACCCATAGGCAAGGGCCGAAAAGGGGGTCAGTTCGGACGGCTTGATCACCATGGTGCAACCGGCGGCCAGCGCGGCGGCGGCCTTGCGCGCGATCATGCCCGCCGGAAAGTTCCACGGCGTGATGGCGGCGGCCACACCGATCGGCTCCCTGGTCACCAGAATGCGTTTGTCCGTCCAGGGACTGGGGACAATCTCGCCGTAGACCCGGCGTGCTTCCTCGGCGAACCACCGGAAAAAACTGGCCCCGTTCACAAGTTCGCCGCGCGCCTCGGCCAGAGGCTTGCCCATTTCCCGGGTGAGCAAGTGCGCCAGATCCTCTTTGTGCGCCATGATCGCATCATGGATCGCCATCAGGGCGTCGGCGCGCGTGTTCGGTCCCGCCGCGCGCCAGGCCGGCAGGGCCCGCGCCGCAGCCTCGATGGCGGCCTGCGCGCCGGCACGACCGAGATCGGGCACCCTGCCCATTGCTTCACCCGTCGCGGGGTCCGTGACCGTGATGGTCTCGGGCCCATCCACCCAGGCCCCATCGATAAAGCAGGCTGTACGCACAAACGCGTCCATCGCAATCCTCCGTGCTGTCGGCATGCCCGGTCCAAAGGCCGCACGGATGCTAGAGCGAATTGGCGCTTCGGGGAATTGCGGCCGCCGGCCGGCAATTACGCTCGCCCTTCAACTTAAGATTAGTAGTACATTCACACACACGCCCCCCAATACGCTTCATGCGCGTCAATCGAGTCGAGTTTGCCGTCATGGCCGTCTTTTCGATCCTGCCCCTGGCATCCCTGCCTGGGGAGGTCCTGTCGGGTGAGGACCGCCTGCCGGGTCCGATCCCGGCGCGTGTCGAGCGGGTGATTGACGGCGACAGTTTCGAGGTGCGGGCACGCACGTGGATTGGGCAGGAAACGACCGTCATGGTGCGCCCCCGTGGCTATGACAGCGCCGAACTGCACGGCCGCTGCACCCGGGAACGCCGGCT